>JBFIZG010000122.1:0-9099 GCA_041604955.1 Gemmatimonadales bacterium
GCTGCCGGCGACGCGGTCGATTGCGTATCACCTCCGACCGAACGGATCCGATAGGACGTGCGGACCCGTTGACGTGCTGGAGCAGGGAAGCACGATACGGCTTTCTCCGGTAAGACGAGACTGATCGCTATGGATCGCGCGCCGGCACGACGTCCGTTCGCAGCAGCCTGGCGGCCGATGAGGTGGAAGAGGTCGTCGCGCGGTGTCGACTCCGGTTACCTCGCCAATCCACCATGAGCAGACGGCGGGGAGTGGGCGTTGCCGCCCTGCGCAAGCTCGTGCTCGGTTTCCCGGGTGTGGAAGAAGGCCCTTGCTACGGGACACCTGGTTTTCGGGTGCGTGGCAAGTTTCTCGCACGCCTACGGGAGGATGGTGAGACACTGGCTGTTCGTTGCGGATTCGACGAGCGGGATTTCCGAATGCAATCCGATCCCGAGACATTCTTTACGACCGACCACTATCAGGGATATCCGACGGTGCTGATCCGGTTGTCTAAGGTGGCCATTGAAGATCTTCGGGCCGTGTTCGAGTTGGCGTGGCGGTCGCGGGCCCCAAAGCGACTGGTCACCGAGTACGAACGGAAACACGCATGACGCTGCACGAGCTACTCGACTGGAACTACGGCGCGAACGGTGACGATGTCCTCCGCCAAATGCTGGCGGCTGGCGCCGATCGGGAAGCACGAGCAGGACTGCTTGCAGAGACGCCGCTGCACGTCGCGACTCGGCGTCGCCGGTTGAGCGCCGTCGAGATCTTGCTCGACTACCAGGCGGATATCGATGGGAAGACGGCGGGTGGGAAGACCGCGTACGCCCACGCGATTCGCCGTGGTTTCGACGAGGTCGCAGATCTGCTTCGGACCAGGGGTTGCAACACGGACCTCAACGCAAGCGACCGATTCGCGGTAGCCACCGTGAACGGGCGGCTGGAGGAGGCGAGAACCATTCTGGCAGCGCACCCGACGGCCGTTCGGACAGGAAACGCCGAGGAAGACCGGCTGTTGGCCGATGTTGCCGGGCGGAATGACACCCGCCCGGTGGCCTTCTTGATTCGCGCCGGCGCCGATCTGTCAGCCACCGGTCTGGATGACGGGACACCGTTACATCAGGCGGCCTGGTTCGGTCAGCCCGACAACGCGCGACTTCTGATCGATGCCGGAGCGTCGCTCGACGTCTTCGATCGAACGCACGAGAGTTCGCCGATCGGATGGGCTGTCCACGGATCGCGATACTCGGGCGGCGCCGAAGAGCGCGAGGATGCCTATGTGGCGTTGGTGCGGATGCTCCTCGAAGCGGGGTCCAGTCTCCATCATCCGGGAGACGCGGATGGTGACGGGTACGTGAAACGGTTGCTTGGGGATGCGAGTCCGAAGGTTCGAGAGGTTCTGGAGTTCTACCGGAGCGGATCAGCCGAGCGTGACTCTCCTCGCTGAGGACGGAGCGCCGTTACACTCAAAAACCCAGGTGAACACCCAGATCCAATCCGCCGCGCGCCGGCCGAACGACCACGCCTACGCGGGTTCTCTCGCGGTGGCGAGCTTCGTTTCGACGCCCGAGCGATCGCTCGGCTGCCACCGTCACACCCAGTTGGATTGCGGGAAGCGCGTACAGTAGGGCATACGCGGCGGGATCATTCACGCGGCTGAGGGCGGCTGCACCCCCGATCCCGGCCCCCCAGGTCAGGAGCGAATACACGAAGACCGTCCCGACCGAGCCCCGCCCCCGGTTGCCGAGGTGGGCTCCCAACGACGCCCCGGCGGTTCCGAGAAGCGCCGCACCCAAGAAAAAGCCGGGTTCGAGACAGAAATCACTGGTGTTGTCGCAGCTCGTGTCGACTTCATAACCGATATAAGCGCCACCCGCCACTCCCACGAGGCCCAGGACACCGCCGGCTATGATCGGAGAGAGGATTGATGGCTCTGAGGGATAGTCGCGAGTTTGCCCCAACCCCTGGACAGAAAACCCAACCGATGCAACCGCGACGGCCAAAGCGATTTGCTTGACGTAGAAGCGTGTCACGCGTGCTCCACGGCTGAGGTGGGCTCACTCAATGTCCGGGTCCACCCGTGAACTGCGGTCCGGTGAGGGAGGACGTTCATTCCCTTAACAATACTGGCTCCGGTACCGACTCCGTCAATTGGTCGGAGAATCGACATCCACCGACGCCGGCTCCCTGGCGGGCACGAACGACGTTTGACAATGCATGTCCCCGGGTGTGTATGTTGTTGCTCCGATTCAAAGTCCGAACTCTTATTCTGAGGAAGATCCATGGCGGCGTACACCTGTGACTCGTGCGGCATGAGCGTCGGAACGATGACCTGCGGAACGTGCGGTGAAGAACTCGTTCATGGGACGCTCACCACCGATGATGGAACGAAGGTGCACATTTCCGAGTGTCCCAACGGCCACGGCAAGATCAAGTCGCCGATGTGTTGCGGGGCCGATATGACGTGTGCGGTGTAGCCGAGCGCGCTCGGCGGCTTGCTGGTTCCCGATGATGCTTGGCACCAAAGGGCTCGCGGGTGACCGCGGTTGGAAGGTCTCACTTTCCGCCTTGATGCTCTGGACGGCGGCGTGTGCCGGCTCATCGCAGTTCGATAACGCACATCAGGAGGCGCTCCGCGACAGCGTCGCCCACTTCCTCGACGTGTATCAGGAGCGATCGGCTACTGGCGCGCGAGATTCCCTCCTGGAAATGTATAGCGAGGGAACGCTTCGATGGGTGGAAGACGGCCAGGTCCGGTACCGTTCCGTTCAAGATATTGCCGACGCGCTGGGCGCGTTGCCACCGGAGGCTCGAATCGAATCGGTCTACAGCGACGTTGAGATTCTTCCGTTGGCACCGGGAACCGCGTGGGTGGTGATGGGCTTTCAGAGCAAGTTCGTCGATCCCACCGGTCCCACGTTTGCGTTCGGAGGAACCATCACCATGGTTCTCTCCCACCAAGCGGCTGGCTGGCAGATCGTAGCGGGTCACGCGTCGTCGCCGCGGTCGCGCGGCGGTGGGTGAGCGAGCAGACGCGTCGCTTGACCGAGGAGGCTCTCGTGGGCGGTCGGGAAGCCGCCCAAGTGTCTCGTCGACACCGGTGGCTTGGCAAAGGGGGATGGGATTACGCATCGGATTCCGCTCACCCATCCCGCGGGGATCGATGACCAAGTGCGCGAGTGTCTCCCGACCGCGTATTCACTGGATGGGTGACAGGGCGTTTCGCACGCCAACGTCCTTCCGGTCCCGGCTATCAAACCGTGGGACACAACACCCGTGTGAGGTCTCATGCGAACTTCTCCCTTACTCATTGTTCTCACGGCATCGTTAACCGGCGCCTCTCCCTGCGTTGCCCTCCAAGCGTCGCCACCGATTTGGCCGGAGGAACCCCACGAGCTCCTCGTGTTGGGCACGTTTCATTTCCAAGACGCTGGTCTCGACAGCTATCGACCGCAATTCGATGTGGACATCACCTCGCCGGCACGGCAGGCGGAGGTACGCTCCCTGGTCGATCGTCTCGCGTCATTTCGGCCGACCAAGGTGGCGGTGGAGGTGTCACCGCAAGATCAGCTCTGGCTCGATTCTCTTTACGCGGCATTCCGCAACGGTTCCGCGGCACTGGGTCCGAGTGAGGTGTTCCAGATCGGATTCCGTCTCGCGGCTCGTATGGGACACGATCGCGTGTACGGTGTCGATGCGAAACGCCGTTTCTACGAACCTTGGGTGGATCCTGACTCGATCGCGGTCGTACACGGCCAACAGCATATGCTCGATCCGGAGATCAACTTGCTCTACCAGCGTCAACACGAGTGGGACGACCGGGCAAAGGTCGGGCGCTCCCTCACGGAACATCTCCGCTATGTCAACGAACCGGAGCAGGTGCTCCGATCGCACGGTCAGTATCTCATCGATGGCTTTGAGGTAGGAATGGGCGATGAGTATCCGGGCGTCGATGCACGGACGGCCTGGTTCAACCGCAATCTGAAGATCTTTGCGAATATTCAGCGATTGCTTGAACTGGAACGCGAACGGATTGTGTTGATCATTGGATCCGGGCATCTCGCGATACTACAACATTCTGCAAAGGCGTCGCCGCAGTTTCGCTTGGTCGACGTATCACGAGTCCTCGGCGAAAGTCGCTGACCGGTTTTTGTTGGAACTGGGTCTAAAGGGGGCGTATGTCGGAAGCCAGCAAGCTCATTCGGGACGGGCATCACGCCCGACGCGAGGATCGACCCGCCGACGCCCTGCGGGACTTTGGGGAAGCGGTCACGCTGGCTCGGCGATCGGGCAACGCGCGCGACCTGGTCCACGCCCTCAAGGGACTCGGTCAGCTTGAGCGCGATCAGGGAGACGGGGATCGCGCGCGGCCCCTGTACGAAGAAGCCGTAGCCCTTTGCCGGACGGAAGACGACCCCCTGCTGCTGGCGCACACGGTTCGTCACCTGGGCGACATCCATCAGGACGCCGGTCGAATCGATCTCGCGGAGCCGTGCTATCATGAAGCACTGGCGCTGTACCGTGTCAATCACGGTACGTCGGTGTTGGACCTCGCGAACGCCGTCCGTCCACTGGCGTTGCTGAAGGAGAAAACGGGAGAAATCGAAGAGTCGATGCGGTTGTGGGAAGAAGCCCGAAACCTGTATGCATCACTCCACCTTGGCGAAGGCGTCGACGAAGCTTCGGCGCGCCTCTCCCGGTTGCGGGGACAGAATTGATCGATCGTGACGAGTTCCGTGGAGTCGGTTGACGCGCGTTGACCCGCTTCCGTTTCGGCTTGGTGTGACCGGGAGCGACACACTCAGTCTCGACGGCGCCCGTTCGGTTAGTTACCGCATGGAGGGCACACTGCATCTCGTCGATGAGACCGTGACGATCGAATGGACCGGCAGCAAACGCACGCAGCATGTCGACTTTGGTGAGGTCACCGACGACGTGGACCACTTCCCCGTAGAATGGCTCGATGTTCCCGTGGCGTGGATAACGTCCGCCCGGCTGAAGGGGGGGTGGTGGGCGCCCCGGCTCATCCTCCGGTCGGATCGCATCGACGCCTTCG
Source organism: Gemmatimonadales bacterium (assembly GCA_041604955.1). GTDB lineage: Bacteria > Gemmatimonadota > Gemmatimonadetes > Gemmatimonadales > GWC2-71-9 > JBFHWR01. Next base: position 5,042 of record JBFIZG010000122.1, read on the forward strand.
ATGAGGTGCCCACGGCGAAGCAGGGGTTACTGAAGCTCCGAGTCCTTCGCCGAGATCGTGAGCTCGCTCGCGGGATGGTGCAAGCGATCGTATCGGCGTCCAAGAGGACCCCGAACCCCGTGAACGCCGGTGGGTAGATGGCGACCGCTATGGTCGTCGTCGCCTGTCGCTCTGGTTGCGAGAAGAACCACATGGTGCTACCTCACCCAGCCGCTTGATGTCGTCACCGTCGGACTGTGAAACGGTGAAACCGTTATCCGACTCTGAACGTGAGGAAATGACCGTATGAAGACCATTCTGCACACCGTTCACATTCACGCGGGGCCTGATGCTGTTTATCGGGCGTTGACTACGGCCGATGGCGTCAGGAGTTGGTGGACGACGCGCGCCGACCTCGATGAGGGCGTTGACGGTGTCATTCGGTTCACGTTCCACGGTGACTTCCACCCGCATATGCTGCAAACCGAACTCGAGCCCGAGCGCGTTGTGCGATGGAAGTGCGTGGGTGGGCATGCGAAGTGGCAAGACAACACCTTTCTCTTTTTGCTGCGGGAACGAGACGGTGAGACGTCACTTCGGTTTGTGCAGGAATACGCGCAGGAGCTGGATGACGACGTGTACGGCACGTACAACTTCAATTGGGGATACTATCTCCATAGCCTGAAGTTGTTGTGCGAAACTGGCACAGGCACCCCCTTCGAGGTGCCGGCGTAGCAGCGAGACCGAGTCCAGAAAGGTCAGCCAACCGCATCCGTCAGCTCGGTGGGTGGCTGGCGATTGGCCCGTCTGGCCTTCGCCCTGAGATTCAGCATCTCCACGAGCACTGAGAACCCCATGGCAAAGTAGATGTATCCTTTGGGGATGTGCCGATCGAGTCCTTCGGCAATGAGCGCGACGCCGATCAGCACGAGAAAGCTCAGTGCCAGCATCTTGACGGTGAGATGACGCTCGACAAATTCCGATATCGCTCTGGCGGCGAGTAACATCACACCAATCGCGATCATCACGGCGGCGACCATCACCCCGATTATGTCGGTCATACCAACGGCCGTGATGACGGAATCCAATGAAAACACAATATCCAGCAGTCCGATCTGAATGACGACGGAAGCGAACTTGGCCTTCACGCTCGTCTTGACGTGATGGCCAGATCCCTCGACCTGTCCGTGGATTTCCCGCGTCGCTTTGGCCAGGAGAAACAAACCGCCTCCCATGAGCACCAAGTCCCGTCCGGAAATCTCTTCACCCAGCACCACGAACAACGGCTCGGTCAACCGAATCACCCAGACGATCGAGAACAAGAGGAGAATGCGGGTTACCAAGGCGACACCAAGCCCGAGCTGACGCGCAAGCGGCTGTTGCTCGGTGGGGAGTTTTCCTGCCAGAATCGAAATGAAGACGATGTTGTCGATTCCGAGCACGATCTCGAGCGTCGTCAGCGTCGCGAGCGCGATCCACACTTCAGGTTTTGTAATCCAGTCCATGGAGTTCTCTCAGGTGTCCTGGTTGGGGGCGGTGAACATCCGGCCGCGGGCACGGGACAATTTACATCTGACGCAGGAAGAGTGCAGCGTGTTATGTTTTGGCTGATATGACCATAGACATGCTTCAGCGCATTGTGGACGGCCGGACCGACCTGGTGTACGAATACGTGGCTGTCGGACACGCGCCTCAGTCATCCGACAGTCATGGCGTCCCGCTCATCAAGTGGTGTGCCTACTACGGTGATGTCAGCGCGATTCGGTTCCTCATATCTCAAGGCGATTCGCTGGAAGCCCTCGGTGACAACCTCGATTTGAATGGAGCAGCCTTTCATGGGCACTGGCAACTTTGTCAGTTTCTCGTGGAGCAAGGTGCTGATGTGAACCACCCGTTGCCCGAAACTGGTGAGGTGCCACTGCACGCCGCCCTGTGTCAGTCCGATCGTCATACCTCCGAACACATCATCCGCATCTTGCTAGCAAATGGTGCTGACCCCAACCGCGTGACGAAGCCCTCGGCTGAAACTGGCTCGTTCATGCGAGACTGCCGTACGAAGGCGGAGACGCCGCTTCACCGAGCTGCCGCCTTCGGAACCGAACGCGTGATCCAACTTCTGTTAGAAGCCGGCGCGGCGATCGATGCCACGGACATGAACGGGGATTCACCACTTGCCTGGGCCAGTTGGTACAACCGTCCGGCCTTCATTCTCGCACGGCTTTGCTACGGCGGTATGACCGTGCATCCCGAGGCCGTCAGCCGCTCCAGAGGAGAAGAGGGAACTCGTTGGGGTGGGATGCAACTCAATCTTCGTGGCCGCCCACATGTATGATCGGGTGAGCTGACACTTCGAAGATTCGTGCGCGACGCGATGGCTTTTTCGTGTTACGTGACCGGTACGGCGGTCTTTCTGCGGTTCTTTTTTCTCCTTCCGCAGCTCATCAAGGAACGGGTGGAACGGCCGCGAACGTTCGTCGAGCAATGGGCGCCGTGGTTTCGGGGACGGTTCTCCGTTCGAGGCGCTCGTCTTCAGCGACAGATGAACCGTCTGATAGTTCTCGGATGGGTACTGCTAATCGGCGGGCTCGTCCTCTCGGCGACGTAGTCCGTCCCGGGCTCGGCCAAGCGGCTCATCCCACGGCCGAGGCGGTTGCGGTTGCATGGATTTCCGACACACGTTTAGACTGCCTACGGTTCCGGAGCACAGTCGAAAACTGGCTGAGCGACCGGGTGTCCTCTCCCACTCGTTCGGAGGTCTGTCCATGACGCATCTTCGCCGGCTTGTCGCCAGCCTTTCCCTCGTCGCGATCATTACGGCGCTCGGGGCCGCCTGCCAACCGTCGGGGGAGTCGGATTCCGCCGAACCGCACCTCGTCGGTGGGTCAGACGTCGAACGCGGCCGATATTTAGCCATCATCGGCGGGTGCAACGACTGCCACACCGACGGATATTTGGAGAGAGAAGGGGACGTTCCGGAAGCGGACTGGTTGATGGGGTCGCCGCTCGGTTGGCGGGGTCACTGGGGAACGACATACGCGCGAAACCTCCGCCTCACCGTGCAAGGCTTGAGCGAAGATGAGTGGGTGACCATCCTCCGCACGCGAAAGACCATGCCGCCCATGCCCTGGTCCAACGTCAACCAGCTTGCGGAATCGGATGCTCGGGTGCTCTACCGCTATATTCGGTCGCTGGGATCTGCCGGTGAACCGATGCCAGCCACCGTGCCACCCGATCAGGAACCCACGACCCCCTACTTCATGTTGGAACCGGTCGTACCCGAACGGTGAAGAGCTCGAAGCGCCCAGGTCATGTCCGTCTTCAGTAACCCGATTTCTCGGGCGCCCGATGAGGCGCACGCCTACACGTCGGCGATCCTGGAATTGCTCGGGGACCGGGATCCCATATCTGTCCTCGAACAAACTCCTGCGCGACTGCGAGAGAACGTCGATGACCTCTCGCCAGCGCAAATTCGACAACCCGAAGGTCCTGACAAATGGTCGATCACGGAAGTCGCGCAACACCTTGCGGACTCGGAATTGATCTGGGCGTACCGGCTTCGCAGGGTGGTCGCGGAAGACCGGCCCACGCTCACCGGGTTCGATCAAGATGCCTGGGCGTTACGGCTCGCCTATCGCAGCGTGCCCATCGGCGACGCGTTGGATCAATTCGAAGTCGTTCGACGCGTCAACCTTCGATTCCTGAAGGGGCTCCCCCCCGAGGCTTTCGACCGTGTTGGCGTGCACATCGAGCGGGGTGAGGAGCGTCTCGACCACATGGTGCGCCTCAATGCCGGTCACGATCTCGTTCACATTCGGCAAGTCGTTCGCATCGGCGAGGTCTTACGCACCGGCCACGGAGCATGATGAGGTCGGTTTGGGAACAGCAGATGACGGCGAGCCACACAGACCGATCGCCATGTTGATTCTGCCGGGGTCCACCGCATCCGAATTGCGTGCGCTCCTTCGCGAAATCGACGTGAGTCTCGACTTGGCGCGAGATCGCCAACGGTCGGCACGGGTTGCTCCGTCGGTCTCACGGTGGTCGGTGGAGGGGCACCTGGAGCATCTGGCCAAGGCCGA
>JBFIZG010000123.1:0-9018 GCA_041604955.1 Gemmatimonadales bacterium
AGAACCTCCGATTCGTCCAGCTCAAGTCACGGGCCTGCTTCGAGGGCGAACTGTGGCCATGCGCGCTCGAGGCCCTTTCCAAACAGTACGAGCTCGATTCCGCCCTCGTCGGGGATGAGGAGTTTTACCCCCGCATCTTCGGTGTGGCGCAAACCGTGGGAGACACGGCCGCCATGCTCCACTGGTCCGGTGAAGCCGTGCGCCAGGTTCCCGGGTCTCTGTTGTTGTGGCGGGCCCGCGCAAGCGCGTTGCGGGATGCCGGCATGAGCGACTCCGCGGTCGCTGCGTACGAGCGGCTGGTGGAGCTCGATTCGGCCGACTTGCGGAGCGCGCTCGCGGCCGCGCAGATCCTGATTGGCGATCTCGTCATCGATACGGCTACAGCGGTCGATACCGTGCGGCTCAACAGGGCCGGCGAACTGCTTGATCTCATTACGGCGTCGACTACCGACACCGCCCTCGTCATGAACTCCGCCGTGCTCTACTTCAGACCGGGGCAGCAGCTAGTCCAGAGCCGCCGGGCGCACGTCGACGAGTTGGCATTGGGCGTTGACTGGCTCGAGAAATCGTTGCAGTACGACTGGCAGCAGCGTCTCACGAGCCAGGCGAACTTCTTCGTGGGTCTCGGGATCTTTTTCCTCGCCGCGGATATGGATGCGAAGATCGTCGAATCCAAGTCGTGCGAGGAGGTTGCGGAATATTCCGCGCTGCTGAATCGCGGTGTCGAAGCCATGAATCTGGGAGCCAGCGTGGCTCAACAGACCGCAGATCAGATCCTGGACATGTACAAGAGATATGAGAGCCGCCCACCCACGTTCCGTCGGGCGTTTGAGTGCAGAGGGCCGTAACGGCCGCTTGTACGAACCGTGGGGCCCCCCTAGATTGCGGCGTCTGTGCTGGTTGGGGGGCTGTAGCTCAGCTGGTTAGAGTGCCGGTCTGTCACACCGGAGGCCGCGGGTTCAAGTCCCGTCAGCCCCGTGCGAGGTGAACTCGCATCGAAGCATTCACAAGCCCCGCTGCTTGGCACGCGGGGCTTTTTGCTGTGTTTGCCGATCCGGTGACCGAATACCACGTTCCGGCTCTAGCCGAGGAAGTCGCCAGTCTCGCGGATGGCCGCCGTCGCATCGTCGATTGCACCGTTGGCGGCGGCGGACACGCGAGCCGTTTGCTCGCCGTCGCCGAGCGCATGTTGGCGATCGACCGTGACCCGGACGCCATCGCTGTTGCGCGCGAGCGCATTCCCGACGAACGGGTCGTGTGGCACCTCGGCAGCTTCGCCGCTCCGCACATCCTCGAGGCGATCGCCGATTTCCAGCCCGACTTCGTGCTATTCGATCTCGGGATCTCCTTTCGACAGGTTGATGACGATACGCGAGGGTTCTCCTTCCGGCGGGGAGTGTCGTTGGATATGCGGATGAATCCGTCAGTCGGGCCTGCGGCCGCGGATCTGTTGAACACGCTCGAGCCAAATGCACTCGCCAAAATCTTCGCCGAATTCGGTGATGAGCCCCGCGCGCGAGGTCTTGCGGCGGCGGTGGCCCGGCGCAGAACGAACGCCAAGTTCCAGACCAGCGACGATTTTGTCGGGGCGATTCGTAGCGCGCTCGGCGCCCGATCCGGACCCTCCGACTTTGCCCGGCTGTTTCAAGCACTCCGGATCGCGGTCAACCGGGAACTGGAAGATCTCCAAACCGCGCTGCCAGTGGTGCGGGATGCCGTCCAACCCGGCGGCATCATCGCGGTGATTAGCTACCATTCGGGTGAAGATCGCAGGGTCAAACGTCTGTTTCAGGAGTGGTCCCGTTCATGTACCTGTCCCCCGCGACAACCGGTGTGTACGTGCCGCGGGCGCCCGTTTGGTCGAATGGACCCGAAGCGGCCCATCCGGCCGTCGGAGGCTGAAACGGCACGCAATCCGAGGAGTCGCAGCGCCAAACTGCGAGTATTCCGTCGTGCGGACACCCCTTAAGGGTCGCGTTTGGGTTGCCGTGTGGCTGGGTCTCGCGCTCTCGATCATGGCGTGGGTGGTCGCCCGCCAGACGTCTGCGGTGATGCTCGCAGAGCGGCTCGAGGACCTGCGCAATCAGCGCTCGACGCTGGAGGCGAATCGGGCACAACTGCTCCGTCGGATTCGCGAAGCGCAGAGCCGCGCCGTGCTCATTCCACGGGCCGAATCGCTCGGGCTTCGCTTGCCCGCGGATAGCGAAATCGTCATCCTCCAGATTGAAGACTTCGAAAGGCGTTGAGCGTGGCAAAACCAGGGGTCCGGCTTGGGGCCGTTCAAATCGTATTTGCGATCAGTGCGTTCACATTGGTGGCCCGCCTGGTGCAGGTGCAGTTGGTCGATGGCGCTCGGTATCGGGCTCGGGCCGTAGAGCAGCGGACCAGTGACGTGGAGCTACCTGCCAGGAGGGGAGCGATTCTCGATCGCGGCGGTGTCACCCTCGCACGGACGCAGGAGACCTATCACGTCGAAGTGGCTCGCAACGAGCTACGCGATCCGGAGCGTGACTTGGCACTCATCGCCCGGCATCTCGGTCTTCGTCCCAAGACGCTCCGCGACATGATGGACAACTATATCTATCTGCGCGGCCCGTTTCGAGGCGCGGCCGTCCAACCACTCCGCGCCATGCGGGGAGTGCATCTCACCAGGAAACTCGAGCGCTTCCACCCGGATCCCGGATTTGCGCAGCCGATTCTGGGATGGCCGGCCCGCGACGGCAGACCGGCGAGCGGGATCGAACGCGTGCTCGATCACCAGCTCTCCGGTGTATCCGGACACGCGGTGGTGCTGAAGGACGGAATGGGCCGCCAATACGAATCACCATCCAGGCTGGATGCGTTTCCGGTTCCCGGTCACGACGTGTACCTGACACTCGATGCCGGCCTACAGGAAATCGTGGAGGACGCGCTGCGGCAGGCATTGGAGCAATACGAGGCGGATGCCGGCGACGTCGTCGTCCTGAACCCCGGGACCGGCGAGGTGCTCGCCGTTTCGTCCCAAACCCGCCGAGGCATCCGCACGGCGGGCGCCTTTACGTCGGTCTTTGAACCCGGCTCGACCGCGAAGTCGTTCGTGTTGGCGGCCCTGTTCGAAGGAGGCCATGCCGGTCTCACCGATTCCGTATCCACCGGTGACGGGACGTACGAGATCGCCGGGCGCACGATCCACGACGATCACGGCGGCGGCCGGATGACGCTGGCGGACGTGATGCGACGCTCGAGCAACGTGGGGATCGTGAAGTTTTCGGAACGGCTTGCCCCCCTTCAACAGTTCGAGATGTTACGCAGGTTCGGTTTGGGGTCGCCTACGGGCGTCGAATTTCCCAGCGAATCGTCGGGAATTCTCCGGCGCCCCGAACATTGGAGCGGGGTGACGTCGTCCAGCTTGGCGATCGGGTACGAGATCGCCGTCACCCCACTCCAGCTCGCGCAGGCATACGGCGCGATCGCCAACGGTGGGGTGCTGATGCGTCCGACACTGGTCCTTCGCGTGACCAGCCCAACAGGTGACGTCGTATACCGTCATACACCGGAGCCGGTGCGACGCGTGATCCCGGCTGAGGCAGCGGATGACATCTTGACGGCGCTGCGCGGCGTCGTCAGCGAAGGCGGGACTGGCGAGACCGCCGCACTCACGACGTACGCGTTGGCAGGGAAGACCGGGACCGCCCACAAGGCGGGGCCTGAGGGGTACGTCGAGGGCGTCTACACCGCAAACTTCGTGTCGTTGTTTCCCGCCGACAATCCTCAACAGGTCTGGGTGGTCAAGCTCGACAATCCCAAGGACGCGTATGCGCGTTTGACGGCGGCGCCCCTCACTCGCGTCATGATCGAACGGGTACTTGCGGCGCAAACGGGCGCACTCGATTGGGCGCGGTTGTCCGAACCCCTGGAACCGAATGGCGCGCCTCCCGGAACCGGATTGGCGCGGCAGCGCACGGTCATCGACTGGCCACCCGTTTTCGATTCGACCACGGTGACGGAGCGTCCCGTCCCCGATGTGGTCGGATCGTCCTTGCGGGAGGCCGCCCGTACGCTGCATCGACGTGGGCTGCGCATGTCGGTGTCCGGATGGGGCCGAGTTGAACGCACTCAACCGGCAGCCGGGACGTTGGTCGTCCCAGGTGCGGTCGTGCATGTCACCGCGCGCGTCGCTCCCATCGGATCGTGAAACCCCTGTCCGTGATCGTCGATGCCCTGAGGACCGCCGGGGAGCTGGTACAGGAACCCGACGCAATGCCGCAGATTTCCTCTGTCGTCGACGATTCCCGTCGCGTGACGGACGGCGCGCTTTTTTGCGCCGTCGAGGGTACCGCGGAAGACGGTCACCGGTACGCGCCGAAGGCGGTGGAGCTTGGGGCGGCCGGATTGCTTGTCACCCGCTCGCTGCCCCTTGCCGTCCCGCAGGTGATCGTGCGGCGTAGCAGACAAGCCGCGGCCGTGGCCGCGCGCGCGTGGTACGACGATCCCGCTCGAGAATTGGACGTGATTGCCGTGACGGGCACGAACGGCAAGTCGACGACGACGGCGCTGATTCGTCACTTGCTCAATCACCAGGAGGACGTCGGTTCGATCGGAACCCTAGGAGTGGTCGACGGCCACGACGAGACGGTCGGCGATGGATCGGTCTTGACCACGCCGGGTCCGGTGGAGCTGTACGGTCTCTTGGCGCGTCTCACTCGCGCGGGGACCAAGACGGTCGTCATGGAGGCGTCCTCGCACGGTATCGGGCAGGGGCGTTTGGCGGGTCTCTCGTTACGGGCAGCCGTCTTCACCAATCTCACACGCGACCACTTGGACTACCACGCCGACTTTGCGGACTATCGGGCGACGAAAATGCGCCTAGCGGAGTACGTCGGCTCCGATGGCGTTGAGGTGGTGAACGCCGACGAACACGCGTGGGTTGATCTGCCCAAGCGGAGAGACGTTCGGCGGATCCTCTACGGCCGGGGGCCGGCCGCCGTGGTCCGTGCTATCCGCGAGGAGGTGTTGCCAACGGGATCTCATTGTGTCGTGCAGATCGGAGGCACTGCGCATCCGGTGACGTTACCGCTGCTTGGGGAATTCAACGTGACCAACGCGCTTGCGGCGTGTGCGGTGGCATGGGGTTTGGGGCGGAGCCCGCAAGAGATCGTAGCGCGCCTGGCGACCGCCCCTCAGGTACCAGGGAGAGTCGAGCAACTAGTCGCCGGACGGTTCACGATCGTGCGCGACTACGCCCATACGCCAGATGCGCTCGAACGGGTCATTGCCGCGCTTCGCAAGGTCACGCCCGGGCGTCTCGTCGTGTTGTTTGGCGCCGGTGGTGACCGCGACCCTGGCAAGCGCCCGGCCATGGGACGCGTGGCGGCCGAGGGAGCTGACGTCGTGTATCTGACGTCTGACAACCCACGGACCGAAGACCCCGAGCGGATCCTCGATGACATTCAAGACGGGATGGAGGGGTGTACGCCGGTTCGCATCGAAGATCGCCGAGTGGCCATCCGGCGCGCCATCGACGCACTGGAGGACGGTGACTGTTTGTTGTTGGCCGGCAAGGGGCATGAGACCTATCAGGTAGTGGGGACCGAGCGACGCCCCATGGACGAAGCGGAGATCGTTGACGAAGCGATGCGGGAGCGAGCGCTTTGAGTGCGTTCTGGACGTCTGCCCGCATCGGGCAAGCGCTCGACCGGCCGATCGAGCACGATCTCGCGGCGACGGACGTGGTGACCGACACCCGGACGCTCGTGCCGGGGACACTCTTCGTCGCGCTCGAAGGGGAGCGTTTCGACGCTCACGCATTTTTGGATCGGGCCGCAGAGCGCGGCGCCCTCGCGGCGGTGGTCCGGCGCGGAACACCACCGACACCAGGGTTACCCCACATCGAGGTGGAGGACACGCTCGTCGCGCTCGGGCGCCTAGCGAGAGAACGCCGACGGGCCGTGAGAGGGCCGGTGGTGGCGGTGACCGGCACGAACGGGAAGACGTCCATCAAGGAACTGCTGTCGGCGGCGCTGGGAACGCGCTGGAACGTGCACGCGACGGTGGGGAACAACAACAACTTGATTGGCGTCCCGCTCACGATCCTTTCCACGCCGCCGAATTCGGATGCGTTGGTGGTGGAGGCCGGTTCGAGCGAACCGGGCGAGATCGCGCGGCTCCGAAACATCATCGAACCGTCGATTGGTGTCGTCTCCAACGTCTCTTCGGGACATCTGCAAGGGCTTGGCACGGTCGACGGCGTCTTGCGGGAAAAGACGGCGCTGCTCGATCGCGTTTCCGTCGCCGTGGTTGGTACGTCGCCGCCTGCCTTGGCTGCGCGAGCGCGCGAGCTGGCAGACCGTGTTGTCGTGGCCGGTCTCTCGGCGACGGCAGACATGCGACCCGACGATTGGGGAGTCGACGACGACGGGCATGGGTGGTGCGTCGTGCGCGGGACCCGAATGGAGCTTCCGATCATCGGGTCGCATCAACTCGACAATCTGATGATCGCGCTTGGCGTGGCTGCCGAGTTGGATCTCGACCTCTCCGCCATCGCCGAGGCGCTGGAGACCGTGTCGTTGCCCCCCGGCCGTTGTGAGGTGATCCGCCGAGGCGACCTGGTTATCCTCCAAGACGCGTACAACGCGAATCCGGAATCGATGGCCGCTTCGCTGGCCACCGCGCAGTCGATGCGAGGAGACCGGCCGCTCGTCGTTGTGTTGGGATCGATGCTCGAGCTTGGGCCCTCCAGCGCCCGGCTTCATGAGGAGGTGGCGGACTCGGTGATGGCCATGGAGCCACAGCTCATCGCGGTGACCGGAGCCTTCGTCCCGGCCTTCGAGCGGCATGCGGATGCGCTGGGCGCCTCGCTTCTCACCGCCGTCGATCCGGTCACATTGGGGCGGGCGCTCCAGCCCAAACTGTCGGGTCGGGAATTCGTCTTGGTCAAAGCCTCACGTGGCGTGCGTCTCGAGGGCGCCATCCCCCCTCTTCTTTCAAGTGACGGTGCGCCGTGCTCTACCACCTGCTGACGCCGCTCACTGAGACGTTTTTCCCGTTCAACCTGTTCAACTACATTTCGTTTCGAGCGGCGGGCGCGACGGTCACGGCCATGTTGCTCACGTTCATCGTGGGGCCGGCGATCATCAAGCGTCTTCACGATCACGGCGTGCTGCAGGTGGTACGGGCGGACGGTCCTGCGGGCCATCAGGCGAAACGCGGCACCCCCACGATGGGCGGTTTGATTCTCCTGGTGTGCATGTTGGTGCCCACGTTGCTCTGGGCCAGGCTCGACAACCGATACGTCTTGGTCGCGGCGGCGGCGGTGCTCTGGATGGGGATCATCGGCTTCATCGATGATTATCTCAAGTTCGTCGAGGGGAAGTCGCGCGGTCTGATTGCGCGTTATAAGCTGATCGGCCAGATCACGTTTGGCGTTGCCCTCGGCACCTACCTGCTCGTCTACCCGCTCGCCGACAACTTGTCGGCCAACACGACGACGCTGCCGTTTTTCAAGTACGTGCTCGTTCCGCTTCCTTCGCTGTTGTATATCGCGTTCGTGACGTTTGTCGTGACCGCGACGAGCAACGCCGTGAACCTGACGGATGGGTTGGACGGGCTGGCCGCCGGCCTCACGGTGATTGTCGCCATCGCGTTTGCGATATTCGCCTACATCTTCGGCAACTTCATCGCCGCGGAATACCTGCAAGTGTACTTCTTACAGGGTTCCGGGGAACTCGCCGTGTTCTGTGCCAGCCTCATGGGCGCCGCGTTGGGCTTTTTGTGGTTCAATGCGCATCCTGCGCAAGTCTTCATGGGGGATACGGGCAGCTTGGCAATCGGCGGGGCGCTCGGCACGGTGTCCATTTTGCTCAAGTCCGAGGTGCTGCTATTGCTCGCTGGTGGCGTGTTTGCCGCAGAGACCCTGTCGGTGATCATTCAGACGGGGGCGTTTCGCTGGCGGAAGTGGCGCCACGGGCGAGAGTACGCGAAACAACATCGAGTGTTCCGAATGGCGCCGCTACACCACCATTTCGAACAACTCGGATGGCCGGAATCGAAAGTCGTCACGCGGCTGTACATCATCGGTGCGCTCTGCGCGTTGTTCGCGCTGGCCACCCTCAAGGTTCGATGATCCCGAAGGCCTGGAGACGGGGAGAGGTGGCCGTGATCGGTCTCGGCCGAAGCGGCGTTGCGGCCGCGAAGTTTCTCACCCGGGAAGGAATCGTGGTGTACGCCTCCGACGTGAGCGAAGCGGCCTCCACGCGTGACGCGGCGTCGGCGCTCAGGGAGCGTGGCGCCACGGTCGACGTGGGAGTGCACGATCTCGACAGAATCTCACAGGCTGTGGCTGTCGTCGCCTCGCCGGGTGTGCCGCCAGACGCGCCGCCGCTCCGCGCCGCCCGCGACGCCGGTGTCCAGGTGTTCGCGGAACTCGACCTGGCGGCAATGGTCCTCGAGCGGTCGAAACTGATCGTCGTCACCGGAACGAACGGTAAGACGACGACGACGGCGCTGATCTCCCACCTGCTCGAGCATGCAGGAGTTCCGACGGCGGCTGCGGGCAACATCGGCAAACCGCTCATCGAAATCGCGTGGGACGCCGAAGCGCCAGCCTGGGTGGTTGTCGAGGCCTCGTCGTTTCAGTTGCACGATGCCCCACACCTTCGCCCCACCGTTGGGGTGGTAACCAACTTGAGTCCGGATCACCTCGATCGCTATTCGTCGGCGGCGGCATACTACAACGACAAGCGGCAACTATTTCGCAATGCGGTCGCCCAATCCGTGTGGATCTTGAATGGGGACGACGCGGCGGTCCTGCGGCTCCCCGCTGGCGCTCCGGGAATTCGCCGGCGCTTCAGTCTGCGTTCGCCCGACGACGCATGGTACGATCGATTGCAAAAACGTCTCATGTTGGGTGGCGGGCGCGAGTTGCTCGAGCGATCGCGTCTTCCACTGCTTGGCGACCACAACGTCGCGAACGCGCTCGCGGCCTCACTGGCGGCGGCGGCGGTTGGTTTGGAACCCCCCGTCATCGGCGAGGGATTGGCG
>JBFIZG010000124.1:0-9015 GCA_041604955.1 Gemmatimonadales bacterium
CGCGGCAGTCGCCCCGCTTCGTCACGAAATTGTAGATGCCTCCCTTACCGTTCTCGTCACCGGGGTACCAGTTCTGGACCGTCGAGTACTTGATCTGCGCATCTTCCAGCGCCACGAGCTCCACCACGGCGGCATGGAGCTGGTTTTCGTCCCGCATCGGCGCCGAACATCCCTCGAGGTAGCTCACGTAGGCGCCGCGGTCGGCGATGATCAGAGTGCGCTCGAACTGTCCAGTGGACGCGGCATTGATCCGGAAATAGGTCGACAGCTCCATGGGGCAGCGGACACCCGGTGGCACATAGACGAAGGAGCCGTCGGTGAATACGGCGGAGTTGAGCGCCGCGAAAAAGTTGTCGTTCTGCGGCACAACCGACCCCAAGTACTGCCGCACCAGGTCGGGGTGCTCCCGGACCGCCTCGGAAAACGGCAGGAAGATCACGCCGTGCTCCGCTAGCGTTTTCTTGAACGTCGTCGCCACCGACACGCTGTCGAACACCGCATCCACCGCCACACCGGTCAGGCGTTGCTGCTCGCCGATCGGGATGCCCAGTTTTTCGAACGTCTCGAGCAGCTTGGGATCGACCTCGTCGAGGCTCTTCGGTGCCTTCGTCTGCTTCGGCGCCGCGTAATAGTGAATAGCCTGGTAGTCGATGGGGTCATACCGCACGGTCGACCATCTGGGCTCGACCATCGTCACCCAGTTCCTGTAGGCGTCCAGTCGCCATTCGGTGAGCCACTCCGGCTCGTCCTTCTTTGCCGAGATGAGCCGAACGATGTCTTCACTCAGCCCGGCGGGCACGACATCCGATTCGATGTCCGTCGTCCACCCGTACTTGTAAGGCTGATTGACGTGTTGCTCGATCGCGCCTGTCATTTCCGCTCCTCATCCTGTTCGTCCCGGACCCGTCCCGTCCCGGAAACCCCATTTACGTCAATGGAATAGAGACACGCATTACATCCCTGAGGGATATGGGCTTGGCGTTCGACGGTGGTCTCGAGAACATCCTGCAGGAAGTCCGCTTCGGCCGCGCAAATCTCGGGAAACCATTCGGCCGCACTTCTCACCGCGCAGTTGTGCTCGGTCAACCTGAGCGTGCCGTCCTCTGTCGACCACTCGGCCATGTATCCCTGGTCGGATAGCAACTCGGTCACGGCCGCGAGCCGTTCCTCCAGCGTCGCGCCCGTGAGCTGTGCTCGGAGCCGGTCCGCATGCGCCCGAAACCGATCCGCAAAGATCCGCTGCACCTCGTCCCGGCCACGACTCTCGGCGACGAACTTGAGGACGTCCTTCAACGCGTCGTCGTACTGCTGTGGGAAAATCGCCTCACCATCGTCACTCAGACGATATGCGTACGTCGGCGGTCCGGACCCCCGCTGCTCGCGTCCATAGGCCACCAGCCCCTCGGCCTCGAGTTCCTTCAAATGCCGCCGAATCGCATTGGCGGACACTTGAAACCCATCCGCAAGTTCTTTTGCGGTCAGCGGTTGAGCCTTCTTGAGCCGCAACAGGATCTCGCCCCGCAACCCCTTGTGGCCTGCCAGCCCCGGTGATATCCAGTCCATAAGCGTACCCAAATTACTCGTTTAGGCGAATTTAAGCAACTAATTCAACACATTTGTTTGCTAATTCCGTTCCACGAGTTCAGCCGTTCCGGATCGTGCCGATCGGTCCGCCGGACCATCATCATCTAAAGTGTTTTAGGTCATACGATTACAACAATTCAATCGAATGGTTGATACCCAGAGGGTTCGGGTGTCGTTGACACACATCGAGGCCGTCTGGGTATTCTGTCATGGTGACGACGCCAGGCCGAGCTTATACATTGGTGCGCCCCGGATTCGAGCGAGCATTCATGGCAATCCGTCCCATCAGACTTCTAGGTGATCCGATACTCCGGACGAAGTGCGAGCCGGCAAACGACCCGCGTTCGGCGGCGGTCCGCGTAGTGGCCGACGATCTTCAGGAGACCTTGCGAGACCTGAACGTGCGTCACGGCTTTGGGCGTGGTCTCGCCGCTCCGCAGATCGGTGCGCCCATTCGGATCGTCTACATCGAGATCTACAAACCGTGGCTGCTCATCAATCCCGAAATCGTGGATATCGGGAACGAAGACTTCACGGTGTGGGACGATTGTTTTTCGATCCCCAACCTCTTTGTCCGCGTGCAGCGCGCGTATCGCATCAAAGTGAAGTACGAGGATATCAAGGGGGAGCCGCATGCGATCGAAGCCGACTCGGACGTCGCCGAGCTCCTCCAGCATGAAATCGACCACCTGGACGGTGTCCTCGCGGTCGATCGAGCCACCGGTCTCGATCCGTTCTGTCTGCGGGAGGAGTGGAACAAGCACTACGCGTCAGAGGGTCGTTACCAAGAGCCGCAAGAACGTCGGCTCGCATAGCCGGCGTGCCTCCTTTCCTGCCGGGCCCAAGGCGTCCGTTCGGGAGAACGTCGACGCAGAAACCGTCGCACGGAAGGGAATAATCTTCTCTAAGGGAATCCGACACAGTCGGATGGGTGGGTTGTGCGACGCAAGGAATCAAATGCCGAACCGGCGCTGATCGTCAGTGCCCAAGCGCTTCACAAGCTGATGGAGCGTCTGCGTGGCCGCGCACGCATCGCAGTGGACACCGAAGCGGCATCTTTCCATCGCTACGTCGACCGAGTCTGTCTGATCCAGGTGAGTTCCGACCAGGAGACCGCGCTCATCGACCCGCTCGCCGTCGAAGACCTGTCGGCCCTTGGCGAACAGTTGGCCGACCCGGAGGTGGAGGTCGTCTTCCACGACGCAGACTACGACTTACGAATCCTCCACCGTGACTATCGCTTCCGCGCCCGTAACATCTTCGATACCCGCATCGCCGCGCAGCTCGTGGGCGAACCCGCCGTAGGGCTGGGCTCGCTGTTACAAAAACATTTCGAGGTCACGTTGGACAAGAAGTTCCAACGCGCCGACTGGTCCAGGCGCCCCCTCACGCCGGAGATGATCCGTTACGCGGCCGACGACACGCGGTTTCTCCCGGCGCTCCGCGACGAACTCGAGCGACGACTGGAAGATCAACACCGAATGGATTGGGCGCGCGAAGAGTTTCGGCTGCTGGAAAAAATTCGTTGGACGGGGATGGCTTCCGACGAGGACGCGTATTTGCGGATCAAGGGCGCGCGTGCGCTCAACCCGCGGGGCCTCGCGATTCTCCGCGAACTCCACAGCTGGCGAGAGCACACGGCCGAGTCACTCGACCGCGCTCCGTTTCGGATCGTCAGCAACGCGGCGCTCCTCGTCATCGCGCAACAGGCGCCCAAGACCGCCAAGCGACTGAAGTCGCTGCAAGGGGTCCCGGGGTCCGTCGTTCGCCAATACAGCGCCCAGTTGCTGGAGGCGGTCCGGGCCGGAATCGAATTGCCGGCAGATCGATTGCCAAAGCTCCCGAAACGCGCCCGGCCCAAACCGGACCCAGTGTACGATCGGCGTCTCGACCGTCTCAAGGCGCTCCGGAACCGACGCGCCAAAGAAATCGACATGGAGCCGGGACTGCTGTGCCCTAACGGCACGTTGCAAGCCGTCGCCCGGTCGGCGCCCACCGATCCCAAAGAGGTAACAAAGGTCGAAGGGTTGCGACGGTGGCAGAAGGCTGTGTTGGGACGCGACGAAATCCTACTCGCGATTCGCGGCGACGAGAGCGGAGGCGGCGGGGGTAGCGGAGGTAGCCGGACCGGTCAGTAGCCGAGGAACGAACGAACCTTGGGGTCGATACGTTCCGGTGTCCAGAAGGGTTCCCACACAAGCTCGATTTTGACGTCAGTGACTCCGTCCAGGGCGCGGATGGCCTGTTCGGCATCGCCCAAGATTTGCCCGCCGGCCGGACACCCCGGCGACGTGAGCGTCATCTGCACGTGCACGTCACCCTCGTCGACCTCGACTTCGTAGACGAGTCCGAGGTCGACGATGCTCATCCCCACTTCAGGGTCCTTCACCTGCCGAAGGGTTTTTCGTACGGCGTCTGCGTCAATCGTCATGAGATTCTCACCACAGTTATAGAATCGATGTCCCGGTCCCGCTACGCGCTGATCAAGAGACGGGCCCCCATCGTCGTGCAATATACCGGTATGTCCGCTCCGCGATCGGCATCGCACCAGGGATTCGAAAGACCAGGCCCGGCAACCAGCCGCCGGGAAGACAGCGTAGCAGTTCTCGCGCGGCCCGCGCCCCCGCAAACACGGCGCCGTCCTGACGAACAAAGTGCGCCGCCTGTTGTAGCGCCGTTCGCGAAACGCCGGCAATCACCGGCGCTTCCGGGTCCTGGAGCGGCAGATACCGGACCGCACCCGCACGATCCCATTTCTGAACCCGGCTGACCCAACGGCTGCAAAACCCGCATGCCCCGTCGTAGATGAGTGTGGGCACGGTGACCCGTGGCGCCGCTTCCGGCGGCCGCGCAGCCGTCAGCACGCGCCCCGTGTCCCGGCGGCAACAACCGCCGACGCACACGCCTCCTGTCGCAGCGCCACCGCCGCATCGGCGACCTTTCCGCGCACCGCCTTGAGTGTGGTGATCGAGCGGCGGGTTTTCGGGGCGAACACCCGGTTGGTCAATACGATCACAAACAGGTCGCGTCCGGGATCGATCCACAGAGAGGTCCCGGTGTAGCCCCCGTGTCCAAACGCGCGGTCGGACAACAGCCGTCCGGTGTTGTCCGCGCTGGTGGTGTCCCGCATTTCCCAGCCGCGTGCGCGGTTTCCGGCACCCCGTGCCGTGAACTCACGGATAGTCGCTTCGCCAAACACGACGCGATCATTCTCGTCACGTCCACCGCGGAGATACATCTGCGCATAACGGGCGAGGTCCAGACCGGTACTGTAGGCGCCTGCGTGTCCCGCGACACCGTCCAACCGCGCCGCGTTCTGGTCGTGCACCTCACCCGCGATCACGTGTCCGCGCCAGAGTCCGACCGGCACCATTTGGCTCCGGTATTTCCGGTCGGGGAGATAGCCAGTCCGCTCCATGCCCAGCCTGTCGAATACGAGCCCTTTCGACGCAACCGCCAGTGACTCCCCCCGCAGCCGCTCGACGAGCCAGCCCAGCAATAGGGCATTCAGATCGCTGTAGACGACCCGGCTCCCGGGAGGCCAGCGGAGCGGTTCGGCGAACACGCGCTGCCGCGCTTCGGCCGCCGATCCCGTTTCCTTGTTGAGCGGAAGAAAGGCGCGAAGCCCGGAGCGATGCTCCAACAGATGACGCACGGTCACCTCCGCCTTTCCGGACCCAACAAATTCAGGCAAGTACCGCTCAACCGGATGATCGAGATCGACGAGACCCTGGTCGACGAGATGCATGAGCACTGGCGTCGTCGCCACCACCTTGGTGAGCGAGGCGAGGTCGTAGAGCGTCGTCTCCGGGTCAGGCACCGGGCTTTGGTCCGACCATGTGAAATGCCCGTATCCTCGTGCGTGCAAGATTCCCCCGCGCGTGCCCACGACGACAACCGCGCCGGGAAACGCACCGGCGTCGATACCTTCTCTCACCGCCTGTTCGATCCGGTCGGCCGCGGAGGTTTGCACGGCGAACATGAGGGCCAAAATTATCGTCATCACACTCCAGTGGACTTGCTGTTGGGGGCTACCATCGAATTCGTCGCTCGGGCGGGACGGCGAACGTAGTTGGATCTATGGGTCGCGAACGGTTCCAGGCGGCAGGGCGTAGAGCAGCCGCGCCGTGCGCCGGTCTCTCGGGGTCAGGTCGTGCACGCTGGTGGCCGGATACATCAAATCGACCGTGTCGTCCGAGTGCCCGAGTCCCAACAGATGTCCGATCTCGTGGAGCGCCACGGTGTGTACCGCATCAGACGGAAGCACCCGGCCGTCCTGTGCGTGGGTGGCGAGTGTGAGCGTTCCCCGAATCAGCCACCCGTCTTGATTCCAAACCACGTCGGCCTGTCCGCTCCGGCGGACCGAGAACAGCTCGATCCAGTGCACCTTGACGTCGGCGAGACTCGAATCGTTGACGAACGAAAACTGCACAGGGATTGCTCCCACCCGTTCCCATCGGGCGAAGGCGTTCCGGACCGCGCTCTCGAGTTCGGGGCGATACCCCTTCACGGTTCCCCGTGAGATATAGACCAACAACGGGGCGCCGAGCGTGGGCCATCGTTTGAGAACCGAATCGCCGCTCTCGAGCATGACAGGTAAGTACGTTTGCGACTCGACAATACGGCGACGAACCTCCGTGCGTGTTGCTCGAATGCTGTCGAGGTCGAGTACCACACCCTGTCCCACCGACGAGGGACCCTCACCGGGCCCGCGCGTCACACCCTCTCCCGGCATCCTACGACCGAGGTTGAACGCCACGATGGCGGCAATCACCACGATGGCGACGATCAAGAACCTGCGCATCAGCAAAATATGGTAGAGCAACGTTTCAGACGCCACTGCCATACTTGGCATCTCAACCGGGGCCACCTATCATTTAACTCGTTGTCGTCACACAAGTTTGGCTACCCGATCTCAGGTTGTTTCCGAATCCGGACCAACGCGAGCACTAATGTGAACCTCACACGCGTATCGGCGCTGGCATCGTGATCACACTGCCGGCCCGCACCATTGTCCGGTTTCGGTTTCCCATCGTCATCTTGTGGGCTATCGCGATCCTGTTCGCGATCCCGCGTGCCGTACGAGTGCAAGAGGTTCTGCAGGTGGAAGGCGACGCGGTTCGCGAATCCGAATCGGAACGCGCGAACCAACTGATTCGCGCTGCCTTTCCCGAACCGGTCGCCAACTTCTTTGCCGTCACGCTCGACGCGCCAATCCCGATCGACCGACCCGAATCGCAACGGATCCTGGAACAGCTCACGCGAACGGCGGCGGCCGAACCCTACATAACGCGCGTCGTCTCCTACCTCACGACCCAGGACTCGAGTTTTGTGAGCCGGGATCGCCGGACGACCTTCTTTCTCGCCGTGCTCGATGTCGCCGAAGACGACCGGTCGACCGAGTTGGTCCCCGCCTTTCGAGATGCCATACACACCACCGTTCAACGCACACCCGGCACGGACGGTTACCGTGTGCACGTGACCGGCGGGCCGGCACTCGATTACGACATCCGAACCGTGAGCAAGGAGGATACCCGCACCGGTGAAGAGCGGTCGCTCCCGGTGACGGGCATCATCTTGATTCTGGCGTTTGGCGCGCTCGTCGCCGCCGTGCTCCCTCTGGTCGTTGGAATCTTTGCGATCACCGTCTCGCTCGGGCTGGTCGAGATCGCGGCGAACGTGCACCCCATGTCGGTCTTCGTGGTCACCATCGTCTCAATGGTGGGGCTGGGTGTGGGGATCGACTACTCGTTGCTCGCCGTCACTCGGTTTCGCGAAGAACTCCACCGCGGCCGGAGCAAACGCGAGGCAGCCGAACGAACGATCTCGACGGCTGGGCGCGCCGTCGTCACCAGCGGGCTCACGGTTGCCGTAGGGTTCGCGTCACTCCTCATCACACCGATTACCGAAACCCGGTCGGTGGGAATCGGCGGACTCCTGGTCGTTTCCGTGGCCGTGCTTCTCACCGTGACCCTGCTTCCCGCCGTGCTTTCGGTGCTCGGTAGCGCCATCGACCATCCCAAGTGGCTCGCGCGTCGGCTGCGCTGGTACCACGCGCCCAGTGGCTGGGAGCGGTGGTCCAGATGGCTCGCGGTTCATCCGTGGCGGGCCATGCTCATCGGCGGGTTTGCCATCGCTCTGATCACGTGGCCACTCGCGCAGATCAAGCTGGGGCTGCCACGCTCCAACTGGTTTCCCGCAAACACCGAGTCCTCCGAAGGGGTGAAGAGCCTGGAGCGAATCGGGTCGCGGGGCGCGCTCCAGCCGATTCGCGTGGTGCTTCGAGCGGAAGAAGGCCAACGCATCGTGGGGACACGCCACGTGCGCGGGCTGATCAGGCTGTCGGACTCCATCGGCGCCGACCCGCACGTCGCGCAGGTGCGAAGCGTCGTCGACATCGATCCCAACAGATCGTCCTTGGGTTACACCATCTACTACAGCAACATGGAACGCGCGCGAAGCCGGTCGCCGGAATTCTACTCGGCGTACCTGTCGGCAGACGACCGGACGACGTTGATGGACGTGATCTTGGCAGACTCGACGTCGTACACCAGCTCGATGGACGTCGTGCGGCGAATCCGTGGCCTCGTGAAGGACGGCGTCCGAGGTCTCACAGACGTCGAAGTGGTGCTGGGTGGGTTCGCGGCGTCGAGCGTCGACCTCCAGGACACGTTGATCGAGCAGTTTCCGTTGGTCATCGCGTTGGTGCTCGTGACGACGGCGCTCATGCTCTTCATCGCGTTCCGATCCATCCTCGTTCCGCTCAAAGCCGTGGTCATGAACTGCCTCTCGGTGGCAGGCGCGTTCGGCGCCACCGTCTTGGTGTTCCAAAACGGGGTGGGCGCGACGCTCCTCGGACTCGATGGCCCGACCGAAGCCGTGTATGCCGTCATACCGGTTCTGGTGTTCGCCATCGTCTTTGGGTTGAGCATGGACTATGAGGTCTTCCTGCTCTCACGCATCAAAGAGGCGTTCGACCGGTCCGGTCGAAACGACCAGGCGACGATGGAGGGGCTCACGGCCACCGCTTCCGTCATCACGAGCGCGGCGGCCATCATGATCGTGGTGTTTGGCGTGTTTGCGTTCTCTCGAGTATTGCCTGCCAAACTCCTCGGGTTTGGGCTCGCCGTCGCCGTATTTCTCGACGCGACGATCATCCGGATGGTGTTGGTTCCTGCATTCATGCATGTGGCCGGGCGCTGGAATTGGTGGCCAGGTGTGCGAAAGCCGTCCCGTGAGCGACCGGTCAGTACCCGACGGGAGGGCCGGCCAAGCGGATCCCCCGCTCCAGAAAAGGCCCCCTGAGATCCCAGTGCCACGCCTCGACCCGCACGCCGGTTTCAGGGTCTTTGAGCGGTTTGTATTGCAGCCATTTCTCTTGGAGTTCCAGCCGTTCGCCGGCGCGCAGCAACAGCGTCCGGTCGGACGACA
>JBFIZG010000125.1:0-8964 GCA_041604955.1 Gemmatimonadales bacterium
TCATCTCGACCGGCTGTTCCGGCTTGAGGTATCCGAAATAGCCAGAGAGTTGGAACGGGAGCGTCTCGTGGTCCGAAATACCGGAACCGAAAAAGAACGAGTCACCGAGAAAGACGATCCGCTTGAGCCCCGCCGGCTTCGGCCGCGGCGGGGGCACAAAGGCGCGGAAGTAAAACGGCATCTCGAAGGACGCGTGCGCCCCGATAAAGATCTGATCGGTCACCTGCCGGACGTCACCCCACGGCGACTGTACCGCACGCTTACCGATCGGAACGTTTTCCGGAGACGGCGTAAACGGCGCGAAGTCCATCGCTGAAAGGACGGTCTCGGACGCCGCGTACAAGAGCAACAGCGGTACGCACGCAAACAAGATCTTCTTGCCCAGGCTGAGGTGTCCCCCACCAGTCGCTTCGGGCTCTGCGCTATGTGTTTTGTCGAGTTCAGTCATCTGCGTCGCGAGTACTCCGGAGCATGGCACAAAGCAAAGCGCCGACAGTGAAACGCGTCGACGCGTACGGTACCGCCGAATGGGCCCGCGTCGCCGTCGGCCGCCTGATGGCAGTCTCCGGCTCGACGTGGGGGAGTCGTGGCATTTGACGGTGTTCGCGACACCGATTTGCAAGAATCACGCCCAGGTCAGCCCCCGGCCATTTCGATGCACCTGGTTGTTAAGTGACTATTCTGCAACGATTTACGGTAATAGTGCCGCGGCAAACAAACCGACCTTCCACACCCACGCGGTATTGCCTGTGGCGGGGCCCGCCGAGGGGCTGCGACGCCGCATCACCGGACGTCAGAAGAAACCCCGGAGCTTCCCCCAGAGAAGCCCGAGATACTCGTGCGTCGCCATGCTCGTGCCCTGGAGGTGACGGACGGCGGGGAGAAAGAGCGAGTAACTCACCCCACCGCGGCTCCTCACGCCGTGTCCGACAGGAGCCGGAATCGGGTGCGTGCCGACGCCGCGGAACATGGCCATCGAGCGGGGCATATGGGACGCCGACGTCACGAGGACGAATGGCCGAGACCCGACGATGGGGGCGATCAAGACCGCTTCGTGTCTCGTATCTCTCGACTGGTCCTCGATCACGATACTACTGTCGGCGACCCCGAGCTCGAGAGCAATCGTCCGCATAATATGCGCTTGGGGCACGGGGTCAGACACGGCCCCTCCGGAGACGATGAGTCGGCTACCCGCCAGGAGGCGGTGAATTCGGATGCCCTCGACCAGTCGAACCAGCGGTACGGCGCCGATCTGGCTGGTCGCCGGGAGCCTTGGGTCCGAAACGTGTCCGCCGCCCAGCACAACCACATACGTCGGTGCGCCGGAATCCGGCTCCAGACGGGTGTCGGCGAACTTAAACGGGGGGTATTTGCGCTCGAGTGGTACGAGCAGGCTGTTGGAGACGATCCCGGTGCTCGCGAGAATGAGAGCGGCCACCCCAACTGCCGTTACCACCTTGGCAGCCCGTTGCTGTTTGGTGAACCAGAGGAGAACAAGCCCAGCCAGGAGCAGCTCCACCACCACCGAAAGTGGTACGAGCAGCGCGGAGACCAATTTCTTGAGAACGAACATCGAGACCCTCTCGCTGATTCGGGATGTTGCGCTACCGCAACATGGCCGATTCGGGATCCAAAACCCTCGCTAGCTGGCGAAAAATCCGTTGCATGCTTGCAACACTTGCGGATTGTGCGACACAAGCGGAGCTTTGACTCAGTCGCCTAAGTGCTGATACGGCTGACTCTTGCGCCGCTCGCCCCAAAACCCGAGAGGATCGACCCGTTCCAAGCGCGCTATCCGTATGAAGCTCACGCTCACTCTCGTTTTCTGGACACTGGCCGGAATCGCATTTTGGCTGGTGTTCGTCGGGTTGCGTCTTCGGATCGTAAATCGTCGCCAGGCCGGGCGTCGAGTCACCGGGGAAACCCGGCCACGGGCGTCGGACTTGCCCGGTCGAGCCGAGCCAGGCCCCGCCGGCAGCGTCCCACCGTCACGCCGTTTCGAGCCGAGCCGGTATCGCCCGACATCCCAGAGGCGTGCCGCGCGCTGAGTGATGCCTCGCCCGGTTGACCCGGGTCTTCCCCGCCGCCTCCCAACCAACCACCACCCATCGCTCGGATCCCGCACCGTTTCGAAAATTTCTTCCCCGTCAGGGGCGGCGTTTAGACGACTGTGATACCTGTCGCAGCGGGGTTCGGGGCGCACCCCATATGGGTGAACGCCTAGAATTTCGTGACGGACCGTGGAGCCCGGCAGCGTGGGCCCAACGCCAGACGGGGGATCACACGTCTCTTGGACGGGAAAGACAGCGCGGTAGACCTGCTGACGCTCACCTATCGGGATGAAGATTGGGAGGAGGATTCGTACGCGCTCGCTGCGGCGTGCCTGGACCCCTCGCCGTGCCCCTTGTGCAACCGCACCGGTTTTTTTGGACCGCGAGCCCGCGACGGCGGCGTCAAGTTCCGCGCCTGTCGCTTTTGTGGATTCACGCAAATGGTCGGGGAGGTTCCCACGCTTCATCGCCCGGTTATCCACGGATGCGAGGATTGGCCGGAGTGTGCGAGGGCGCCATACATCTGGTGGATCGACCCCGACCGCGATCGGTATCGCTGCTTCTACTGCCAAGAGATCGTCTTTGTGACGGACGAAACGGTTGAGCGTATCGTACCCCCTTCGAACGATGCGTCTCACCCATGGTGGCGGGTTCCACAACACAAGAGCTTCGGCTATTACCAGAAGTTCTGGAGCAACTGGCCAACCACAAAGGGCCGAGTCGTGTTGTAGCTGCGGCGCCCGCTCGTGGAAGGACCGAACTGCCGTAGCATTCGTGAAATCGGCATCGCTGCCGGCTCGTCGTGCTGCTCGAGTATCATAGCCGTCGCCAACGATCCGCTCCCTCGGGCGCTCACTCCCTCTCTCCCGAACCGGCCCGCCCGCCGGCCCACCCGCTAGGCCGCCGCAACTAACACAACTGATCCCAGGCAATCGGGTGATCGGCAGCACACCGCGGACACTCCAAGGAGTCCGTCTGCTCCGTGAGCCGCACCCGGGACCGCGTTGTCGGACACACAGCATACGACGGCCCGAGGTCAGCCGGGGTTCCCCTCACGGGGTTGGGATCGTCCGGCGCGCGCGCAACCACACTGAACCGCTCGGATTGGTGACGTCGGATCTGGAGCGCCTCTCGGGGCACCGGCAGTTCGGCGCGGGATACACCGAGTACGACGGTCTGTGATGCGTCGTCCTGGACGACCGGATACCATGCGCCCCGCCGCAGGGTGGCAGCGACGTGATCTTGAGAGCCGACGTTGACCTCTGAAGGCCCCTTTACGCGTGCCCACCCGATTGGCTGTTTCATGACTGCTTCGCCTCCGTGTTCGCCGATGATCTTCCAACCCACGTTCTGTGGGTGGACCATGGCAAGATCATGAGCGGACTGCGGCCTCAAAGCTGTGATCCAGTCCACAACTGTCGCACGGACGCGCCAAGAGGCGTTCGGGCTTTTCGAGACAAGGCGACCCGCGGCGGGCACCGCACGCGGGCCGACGCGTCGATGCTCGTCCGTTACCGGTCGCTGTTCCAGATGTCCACGTGCCACTTCCAAGAAGGTCCGGGCTGACGACGCCAGATCACCACGTACTTCCCCTCATCGATGACACCCCCGTCCCCGGCAAGCACGTATCGACCGATCTCTTCGGCTCTCCGGACGCCGATGTCGAGGTCGACGGTTTCGAGGCTCACATCCGTCAACCCCAACTGGCTCGTGGCACCAGCCCAGAACGCCTCGATGTCGGCGCGGCCGCGGACCCTCGGGTGTCCTGGGGGAAGGAGCGTCGCGTCGTCCGTGTACACTTGTGCCGCGGCCGATACATCGCCCCGCTGGATGGCGTCGGCAAAGAGCGCGTTCGTTTCGGCTATCGCTTCACGAATCGCCTCTCGGTTCGCCGACGCCTGGGCTATTCGAGCTTTGCGCGCCTTCCGCTTGGCCTTCTTGGCGACTCGCTTTACCGCCTTCTTCGCTCTTCGAGCCGTCTTCTTGACCTTCTTCGTCGCGCGCTTCACGGCCTTCTTGGCCCGCTTCGCCGTCTTCTTCGCCTTGGCCGCACGGCGCTTCACGGTGCTCGCGGCATCGCTGACCTTGCGCTTCGCTTTTGCCGAACCACGCCGCACAGTTTTCTTGGCACGCTTCGCTTTCTTCCGGATCCTCGCTACTGTCGATTTCGCCATCAGTTTCCTCCGGTTTGTCCATCAGGCGGAGTACCCGGTGCGGGCCTCCGTGCTACGACTTGACCGACATGACCTCAGGCCGGCGTGTCACCGGCGCTCCGTTGCCGCACCTTCCGTAACGCTATTCGCACTGCGGCCCGCACTTTCTCTTCCGTGAACGGTTCCTGAAAGGCCACCGCTGATCCGAGTGCGTGCGAAACGCTCTCGGCATCGGTGACCAGTGCGACGATCTCCGTTTCCGGATGACCGTCCCGAATCAGTTCCATGATCTCGAGCGGTGGAACCATCAGCACCGCGACTTCCACCGTATCTTCGAGGAACGCGGCCAAGAGATCGGTTCTCGAAGCAATTCGGTAAACTTCGTGGCCCGCCTCCTCGATCACCCGACAGAGGACGTCGCAAAACACGGGCTCGCTGTCCACCACGAGGACCGACCCGGGTTCGCGACGATCCGGGGCTTTGCGGCGTTCGACCCCGCTCCGCCGCTCCGGCACGTGGAGCGTCAGCTTTGCGCGGCGGTCGGACCGCTGGCGTCGTGAGCCTTTGCGTTTCTCGGTCATGTCATCGACTCGCAAGACCGCCGCATGTCTCCCCGCCGTCGATGACGAACGTCTGGCCGGTGAGGAACCGGGCATCGCTCGAGGCGAGAAACGCGAACAGGGCGGCCACCTCGCTCGGCTCGCCATGGCGACCCATCGGAATCTTGGCGTTCACCGCCTCGATCATGTCGGGTGTGTATTCCGATCGCTGCATTGGTGTGAGAATGTATCCGGGGCAAATTGCGTTGACGCGAATGGTTGGTGCCAACTCCAGGGCCATCGACCGGGTCAGCTCGATAACCCCGGCCTTCGATGCATTGTAGTCTGCATACAACGGATACCCGGTGAGTCCGCTCGTGGAGCCCATGTTGAGAATCACCCCTCCCTCCCCGTCCAACATGCGGACCGCAGCCTGTTGCGCAACGAAGAACACGCCGTCGAGATTGACACTCATCGTTCTTCGCCAGGCGGCTGGCGTGACGTCGACGAAGGCATGACGCGTACTGATACCGGCGTTGTTGATCAAGATGTCGAGTCCGCCATATTCCGCGTCCAGCCGCTCGAACGCCGCTTTGACGGCCTGCTCCTCGGCGACGTCGGCGACGAGGGTTCCGGCCAACTTCGGCTGGTCGGCGACGAGTCGCTCGCACGCTTCCTGGTGCCGGTCGAGGACCACGACTCGCGCCCCCTCCTCGATGAACCGCGCAGCCGTCGCCGCGCCGATGCCGCTCGCGCCTCCGGTAATCAACACTCGTTTGTCGTGTAGTCCACGCATGGAACACCCTTACCCCGAACCCGCCAACGCACCGCCGTCCACGACCAGCGAAATGCCCGTAACAAACGTGGAGTCTTCGCTCGCAAGATACAGTGCCGCGAGGGCCACGTCTTCCGGACGCCCGAGACGCGGGAGCGGTCGGTGGGCTGCGTCTTCGAGAAACCGGTCCTCGGACATTCCCAATTGCTTCGCTTCGGCACGCAGCATGGGCGTATCCGTATCGCCCGGGCAAATACAGTTGACCCGAACGTTCTGCGCCGCATGGTCCAATGCCATGGCCTTCGTCAATTGCACTACGGCGCCTTTGGACGCGCAATACGCGGCGGCCCGGTGTCCACCCACCAAGCCCCACCCCGATGCCGTGTTGATGATACACCCACCACCTGCTCCGGACATGATGGGGATGACAGACTTGGAGAGCAGGAAGATCGATTTGACGTTCACGGCCATCACGCGGTCCCAATCGGCTTCCGTCGTTTCGAGGACCGTGGCACGACGGACGACTCCGGCATTGTTGCTGAGGATATCGATGGATCCCAGTGAATCCAGAGATTCACCGATCACGCGCTCGCAATCAGCAGCGAGACTGACGTCGCCGGTCACGAGCACCGCACGACCCCCTTCGCCCAGGATGGATTCAACGGTGGTGCGACCACCCGTTCGATCGACATCGATAACGGCTACCGCGGCGCCTTCACGCGCGAAGCAGGTGGCGATCGCCCGCCCGATACCGGAGGCACCTCCGGTCACGACCGCGGTGCGTCCCGCTAGACGGTCCGCAGTCACTCAATCCGTCGCGTCATCAGTCAAAACCCGTTCCACCGCAGCAAGCGTGAATGCAACGTCCTCATCCGTGTGCGCGAGCGTCACGACGGAATGTAGCGCCGCCGACGGCGACATGTAGACCCCCTGCCGAAAGAGACGTAAGGCTAGTGTCTGATAACTGGCTCGGTTCACCGAGCTGCAAAAGTCTCGATAGTCTTTTATCGCTGGCCGGTCCGTAAACATGATCTGAAACATGGGACCAACGTGCTGGACGATCGCATCGGTGTTCGTGTCTCGAAAAACACGGTTCAGTCCTGCCGAGAGGGCATCGGCACGCGCGCGCATGCCCTCAAACGCCGCTCCATCGGACTCGTTCAACCGCGTCAAGCCCGCACGTGCGGCGAACAACCCGATGCGTGACGCGTTTTGCGTGCCGTAGTGCAGGACTTTGCCCCACTCGAACGCCTCCATGATCTCCGCCTTGCCGGTGATGGCCGCGACCGGCAAACCAGATCCCAACGCTTTGCCGAATACCGATAGGTCGGGATCGAGGCCGTACACCTCCTGACAACCGCCAGGCGCCACCCGAAATCCGGTAACCGTCTCATCCAAGATGAAGAGGATATCGTGCCGACGCCCCAGTTCGAGAAGGCCGGACAAGTATCCGGGTTCCGGCGGAATCACACCCATGTTGGCCATGATGCCCTCGGTGATGATGGCGGCGATCTCGTTTCCCTGCTCTTCAATCACCCGCTCGACGGCCGCGAGATCATTCCACGGCACCACGATCGTGTCGTCCAGGGCGTGTCGATTCAGCCCGACACTATCCGGAATTCTGATCGAGTCTCGTTGGTGACCGAGAGTTGCGACGTCATGCGGGTGCGCCGTCACCAGAACATCATCATACCAACCATGATAGTGGCCTTCGAATTTTATGAAGCGGGGTTTACCCGTATATCCGCGCGCCAGCCGGATGGCCGCCATCGCCGCCTCGGTTCCCGTATTGGCGAACCGAACGCGCTCGGCGCTCGGCACCATCCGGCGGATCAGCTCCGCCACTTCGATTTCGATTTCCGTCGCCGCCGCGAAGAGGGCGCCGCCGCTCGCCGCGTGCGCAATCGCCTCGACGACGCAAGGGTGCGCATGCCCGAGCGGCAACGCGCCGTATGCCATCATCCAGTCGACGTACTCGTTCCCATCCACATCGAACACATGCGACCCCGAACCCCGCTCCAAGAAGATGGGGTACTCGCCGTAGACGGCCGGGCCCCGGGAAGGCGAGCTCCCGCCCTCGATCATCACCTCCATCGCGCGATCGAAGAGCGCCTTCGACTTGGGCGTCTCAGATGCCATGGACTTTCTCCTTCTCATCGGAAATCGACACCGTGTCGGGCGGCGAACTGTCTGAATCGGGTGATCAACTCCTCAGCCCGCGGTTCCGCGTCTGCCGGCAATAACCGCTCGCAGTCGTATCCCAGTGACTGACGCAGATTCGCCGACGCATCGTCGGTAAACACCGCGGTCCCATCGGCCCCGATCGATTCAATACCGTCGAATACATGCGATCGTTCGTTGATCGCGACCGCCTGCTTTTCGGACCAGTCGTCCGGAAGCGCGAGGCGCACTCCGCCGTTCGCAGCCCACACCGGATATCCGCCGGGGCGACCCTTTGGACCGGGGACGTGAATCAACGTTTCTTCGTCACCCAGCACCGCCCGCACGAGACGAACGGCCGACCCGGCCGTCAGAAGGTGGGTCACTCGACCCGCCGAGACTGGCATCGGTTGAAAGAGCAGGTCTTGGGCGTCGACCTCCCGAGTGACGTCCCGCCCCTCGAGTTCCACCTTCACGAGAAACGGTGGTGGTTGCGAGCCAGTGTCACCGAACACCGATCGCTCGAGTGCGTGGTGGGCGACCAGGTACACACGCACGGTATCAGGCGGGACAGCGAGCTTCTCCGCGGCAAGCCACGCGACCTTCGGGACTATTTCGTCGACGTTCCCGAACCCGGAGGTCGGCGCGAGGTCGAGTTTACCGAGAATGCAGTTGACGACGTCGGGATACGGCGCGGACAAGACCGTTCCGGGATAGCCTGCGGTGCGGAGCCCCTCCATCAACTTCATGGTCAAGGTGAGGTGCACCGGGAGCCACACCCCGAACCCGGCTTGTCTGATGGTCGCCGCCGCCTTGGGCGGGAGTCGATCCGGCACCCACCACGATTGCATGGTCGCGGTGTGTACGATTACCTGTGGTCTTTCTCGCGTCACGGTGTCGGCAACCGAGTCCCGATCGTTGAGATCGAGCGCGACAAACCGAATGTCCGGAACTAACCCCTGGGCCATGGCGCCGAGTCGCGTGAGATTCACGCGGGGAACCCCGTTCGTGACGCTACGGCTCGCGACCACGATTCGGCCGACGGACGACTCTCGCACCAGCAGTTCCAGGATCACTGCGCCAAGGTCGCCGAGCCCGATGAGCATCACCGTTGTCATGACCCAAGCATATCACGCGGGCGGCTCCCGCGTGAGCCGTTCCGAGGCGTGGCTTTCATCCAATGCCGCCAGCTGGGACGCACCGGCATTGAACTACCCACTTACAGACGATAGATTGGCTAAATCGTTGTGTGGTAACGGCATTGCCGATGGGGACACTGGCGCCGA
>JBFIZG010000126.1:0-8928 GCA_041604955.1 Gemmatimonadales bacterium
CGCGTGGACTCGGCCTTTTTTTGTTCGACGACTGTTGCAAAATCACGAGACGTCCAACAGGACCTTGAGAACTCCTGGACGTCGCGCGTGCTCCATGGCCGCCAGGCCGTCGGTCAAAGAGTACCGAGCCTGGATCAGCGGCTCGACGGCGACGCGCCCTTGCTCCAACAGTCGAATCGCCGGGCCGAAGGGCCCACAGCGCGATCCCACGAGCGTCAGTTCGTTGACGACCACGCTCGACGCATCCAGCGTGAGACCACCGGCGTAGGTGCTCTTCATGACCAGCGTACCACGCGGACGCAACGCAGCGAGCGCGCACGCCACCCCCTCCGTATTCCCGGTGCACTCGACCGCGACGTCAAAGGCTCCATGTTCGACCGCATCGGCCGACCCCGTCGCGATACCGCACGCGTCCAACAGCTCGAGTTTCGCGGCGTGACGCCCGACGACGAAGAGGTCGCACCCCACCATGGCCAGGGTCTGCGCGATGAGGTTCCCGAGCTTGCCGTCACCGACCACGAGTACACGGTCCCCCGCTCCGAGTTCGACCTGCTGTTGGAGTTCGAGCGCCGCTGCAAGCGGTTCGGTAAACGTCGCGGCATCAGTCGAGATCGCCTCTGGTACCACGTGGAGATTTTCGGACGGGAGCGTGAGATACTCCGCAAACGCTCCATTGCGACCTTTGATCCCCAACACCGTGCGCGTGCGACAGTGCGTCGCATGGCCTCGGTCGCAGGCATCGCAGTTCCGGCACGCCGCATTGATCTCCCCAACGACCCGTTGTCCCACCAACCCGGCCGGCCCCCTGGCAACGCGCCCCACGAACTCATGACCGAGCACGCCCCGGTACGGGTAATAGCCACGCACGAGCTCCAGATCGGTGTTGCAGATTCCCGCCTGCAGCACCTGAACCAGCGATTCACCTTCCGGCGGATCCGGTACCCGGACATCGTCTCGCAGACTGAGACGACCGTCCTCGAGCCAGACCGCTCGCATCAGCGTGCTCATGAACCACGGCCGGGCCGACAGTCCAAGCCCTTGAGTGGAGGGACGCACTCCCCGTTCCTTTCGGAACCCACGGGCACGTAGTACCGTCCTGGCATGAAAAACAAGCGCAGCATCGTACGCATCGCCATTGTGTTCGAAGGCGCCCTAGTTGCACTGGCAGCCGTGGTCGGGTTTTTCATGGGCCGTTCGCCATGGGCGGCGTTACGGTTGACGTGGGACGGAATCGGGTGGGGCGTCCTCGCGACGCTGCCGCTCGTGGTCGCGCTTGCCTGGGGCCTGAATTCGTCTTGGCCGCCTTTTCGACGCCTGATCGAGACCGTCGACGAAATCCTGACTCCCATGTTGTCGGCGTGCACGACTGGCGACATCGTCATTATCTCCGTTGTTGCCGGTGTCGGCGAAGAGATTTTGTTTCGCGGTCTCATGCAACCGATTCTCGCGGATGCCCTGACCCCCCTGCTCGGACTGATCCTCACGAGTGGGTTGTTTGGTCTTCTCCACCTCGTGACACCAACGTATGCGATACTCGCCGCGGTGATTGGAGCCTATCTCGGGTTGCTGGTCATGGTGTCCGGCAATCTGATGCCCGCGATCGTCGCGCACGCACTCTACGATTTCGTCGCCATACGACAATTGGTTCGTATGCGCCCCGCGTCGGAGAACACCGAACCTTGATGTCTTCTACGCCGGCGTGCGGCCTGCTCCGCCGCCCACATCGTCGTCGATCACGAGCCGACGCACGCCGCGAACCAGTTGCGCGCGGACGCGTAGCAGAAGAATACAGGCTACGACGACGAGACCGACGACCAACCCCCACCACAGGCCCGGCGGTCCACTGTTCGTACGAAACCCGAGGTACAGGCTGACGGGCATTCCGATGAGCCAAAACCCCAGGACACTCACCACCATGGGCGCGCGTGTGTCCCCCAACCCCCTGAGAATACCGACAGACACGACCTGGAGACCATCGAATACTTGAAAGACCCCGGCAATCGGAATCAAGACGGCGGCGAGTTCGACGACTCGGGAATCGATGGTGTAGAGCCGCGCGAACGATTCCGGAAACACCAGCAAGGTGGCCGCAGACACAGCCATGAACAGGCCACCGCAGAGTAACGCCGCGTGTGCCGACCGCCGGGCTTCGAGGGGTCGCTCTCTCCCCACTGCGTGCCCCACTCGTACCGCGGCCGCCGCGGACATGCCCAATGGTACCATGAATGTGAGCGACGCCAGGCTGATGGCGACCTGATGTCCGGCCATTTCCACGGTGCCGAAGAGACCCATCAGCAAGGCGATTACACCAAACGCGCCAAACTCGAGTTGTATTTGCGCGCCAATCGGCGCGCCGATTCGGAGCATCTTGACGAGCGGTTTTCCCGCGAGCACCTCGGGGCGGAACGGAAGGAGGTGGGAATGCAGGAGCTTCCAGGCAGCCGCCAACAACCCGATCGCCATGAACCAGCGACTCATGCTGCTCACCCAGCCGGATCCGACGGCGCCAAGCGCCGGGGCGCCCAACGCGCCAAAGATCAACAACCAGTTCAGAATCACGTTGACGATATTGGCCAGGGCGACTACGACGACGATCGGCAGGACGCGGTGCATGGCTTGCAGACTCTGACGAAACACGACGAACGCAAAGAGCGGCAGGATTCCGGGAATGGAGACCAATGCGTACTCGGCCGCGATGGGTACGACGTCCGGCGGTTGGCTGAGCACGGTGAGCAAGGGAACACCCGGTATCAGCATGAGGGACGTCGGAACCGTCATGCCGAGGGCGAGGATGATGCCGCGTTGAATCCCTCGGGAAACCGCCACGTCCTCCCGGGCTCCGATCGCCTGCGCAACAATGGGATCGAGCGCCATCAGCGTTCCCATGCCGAATACGGTGACGGTGACGAAGTAGAGATTCCCCAGCGCCACCGCCGCGAGTGCCGTGGCCGAGACGTGACCCACCATGATAGCGTCGACCGTCCCCATGAGCATCAATCCGACTTGGACGACGACGACCGGGGCCGCAAGCCGGACGGTGGCGGCGATTTCGTTCCGCCACGAAGTTCCTGTCGTCTCGGGCGACTGCCGCACTCAGATCGCGGCCGGGCCGCCCATTAGAAGACCTGTTTCAGCACGACGACCACCGCTGCGCTTGCGGAGACAGCGAGCACCGCGGCTCTCGTGTAGCCTCGGTCGAGGAGGGACGAGGTGTGGCGGGATATCCAGAAACCCAGCGCGACCCCTGGCAGAAACACGGCCGCCAGCAGGAGTTCCTGTGTGCCAAAACGACCAACGAAGTGAAGGGCCGTGAGCGAGATGGCGACACCGACAGTAAAGTACGCCGACAGGGTTCCGCGAATCCGCGGGCCCGACTGATGCTGGTAGACGAGTGCCATCGGCGGTCCACCAATTGAGACGGTCGTTCCCATGAAGCCCGACAGCGTGCCGGCTACTACCAGCGTCCGGGACGTTGGTTTCAGGTGAATGCCCGAAACACTGATGCCGACGGCCAGCAGGACCAGAATCCCAAACACGAGCGCGATTCGTTCTCCGGAAACCACCGCCAAGAAGGCTGCGGCGATTCCGACGCCGACGATTCGCCCTATCAGCGCCCACTTGAGATCCGAGAACTCGATGGAACGGCGTTCGCGATGCGTGAGCGACAGCGTGAGGACAACCGACGCGCATAGCAACGGCGCGGGAACGAACCGGGGATCGATCAAGATGAGAAGCGGGGCACCAACCATACCCAGCCCAAAACCCACGGAACCCTGGAGCGTCGCTCCAATGGCGACGATCCCGCTCGCGAGCGCGAGTTCTATCCAACCCAAGAGGTGTCGTTCCGGACTTCGTGGACCGGCTGCCGGTAAATCCGCTCGAAGTGAGACGTGTCCGAGGGAAGCGACTCCAAACTGTCCCGCAGCACCGGGACCTGGGTGTCCCCGCTGGGAAGAGATTCGAACAACGGCTCAGCAGCGGTCTCGCCCACATGCCGCCATAAGAACGTCGCGCGATCCATGCGTTCGAGGATGGTTTCGACGTACGCGGCGTAGGCGTCGCTCGTACTGCCAGGGTGCCAAGACGAGGGTCGGGGGAGGCTCGCAGCGAGCATCGCGGCTTGTTCCTCCGTCAGTGTCCGCGCCGTGGTACCAAAGTAGTGTGCGCTCGCCGCCGCCACCCCATAGATCCCCTCACCGAACTCCACGACGTTGAGATACAGTTCGAGAATCCGCTGTTTGTTGCAGTGCTTCTCGAGCTGCCGTGTCAAGATCAGTTCTTTGACCTTGCGCCAGGGGTTTCGCGAGGGCGACAACCAGAGATTCTTCGCCAGCTGTTGGGTGATGGTCGACGCACCTCGCAGTTCCTTACCCTCTTCCACCGCTTTCCGAACGGCGGCCTTGATTTCATGGGTGGAGATGCCGTTGTGTGAAAAGAATTCCAGGTCTTCGGCGGCTACCACGGCTCGCTTGACGTGCGGCGAGATCTCGTCGTGTGGGACCCACTGCAAGGAGACGGCACGCGCACGTGGATCGGTGTCCTGTCGTGCGAGATAGGCTTCGATGAATGCCGTCGTTGACGGGTTCTCCGTCGCAAGATCCCCGACACGCGGCCAGGTAACGAGCTGGTACGCTCCGGACAGGGTCGCGACCAAAAGCACGATTACGAACCCCACCGCCAGCGTTCGAAGAACCCGTCG
This sequence comes from Gemmatimonadales bacterium, assembly GCA_041604955.1. Lineage (GTDB taxonomy): Bacteria > Gemmatimonadota > Gemmatimonadetes > Gemmatimonadales > GWC2-71-9 > JBFHWR01. Next base: position 4,700 of record JBFIZG010000126.1, read on the forward strand.
CAAATCAGGCCCCCTCCCGAACCCGACGTGACGACCAGTGGATGTGCGTGATCAACCAGCCGGCTGGGGTACGCTGCAGCAGCATGGTTTCGGTTCCGCGAGAATTCACGTCACGATCACGGAATGTCCCGGCAGTGCTCGATTCACTCAACACCCATGCCAGGTCACCGGTCTTGCCCGTCGACTGCTTTGTCACCTGTCGAGTCGTGGCGCCGGCAAACGCCATGTCCGCGCCGAGGTGATGGCTGCGGTACTCGTCTCGCGACGCCTCCACGCCTCCGGACTCGTAGATCAGCACCTGTGGATGCAACAATGCGAGCGCCCGACTGGAGTCGCCGGCCGCAAGCGCGTCGTGAAACGCTCCCACCACGTCGACCGCCGTCTCCGGTGGCTGAGCTTCCAAGGAACCAACGAGTAGGGCGGCGATGAGTGAAGCCGCTGACAGGCTGCTGGTTCGTCGCACGGTTGGGCCTCCTTTGGCTGAGATGAAACGCCAGAACATGGGAACGAAACCGCGTTAGACCGATGCGCGTTTCAGCCTGAGCGCATTCCCGATGACCGAAACCGAGCTGAAGCTCATTGCGGCGGCGGCCATCATTGGACTCAACAGAACTCCGAGAACCGGATAGAGAATGCCCGCCGCAACGGGGACGCCCAGCGAGTTATACGCGAACGCCCAGAAGAGATTCTGCTTGATGTTCCGCATGGTCGCGCGGCTGAGCCGCCGAGCCCGCACGATACCGCGCAAGTCGCCTCGAATGAGCGTAACACCCGCGCTCTCCATCGCGACGTCGGTACCGGTACCCATCGCAATGCCAACTTCGGCTTGCGCGAGCGCCGGCGCGTCGTTGATGCCGTCACCGGCCATCGCCACCACGCGACCCTCCGACTGCAACCGCTTGACAGCGGCGGCCTTCTCGTCCGGCAACACGTCGGCGATGACCTCGTCGATCCCGAGCTTTGCGGCAACCACCTCCGCTGTCCGTTGGTTGTCGCCCGTGAGCATAACGACCCGGAGTCCCTCGTCGTGAAGTTGCTGAATCGCGTCGGCCGTTGACTCCTTGATCGGGTCAGCAACGCCCAAGAGTCCGGCGAGCGCTCCGTCAACTGCGACCGCGACAACGGTTTGTCCTTCCGTTTGCATCGCCGTCAGCCGGTTCGCCAGCGCCCCGAGCGCCACGCCCCGCTCCGCCATGAAATCCGCATTCCCAAGCGCAACGTCCCGTCCCTCCACTTGCCCAACCACCCCTTTACCCGTCACCGATTCGAAACTTTCGGATGCACTGACGGGAATACCGCGCGCCGACGCCGCCTGCACGATGGCCCCCGCCAGCGGGTGTTCGCTACCCCGTTCGATGCTCGCGGCGAACCGTAGCACTTCCAGCTCCTCCCAACCTTCAGCCGGGACGAGACTCCCGAGGGTCGGGCGCCCCAGCGTGAGCGTGCCGGTCTTGTCCGTGACGAGTGTATCGACGTTCCGCATCACTTCGATCGCCTCGGCGTTCTTGAACAGCACGCCCATGGTCGCGCCCTTGCCGGTGGCGACCATGATGGACATGGGTGTCGCGAGACCCAGCGCGCAGGGACAGGCGATGATGAGCACCGCCACCGCATTGATGATTGCGAACGCCATGCGGGGCTCGGGCCCGACCAGGCCCCAAACCGCAAAAGTGAAGGCGGCGATGACCACCACGGCCGGCACGAAGTAGCCGGCGACGACGTCTGCCAGCCGCTGGATTGGCGCACGGCTCCGTTGCGCCTCGGCCACCATTTGGACGATCTGTGCCAGCAGCGTCTCGGATCCGACGCGTTCGGCGCGCATGATCAATGAACCGGTCCCGTTCACGGTCGCGCCCACCACGGGGTCGCCCGCCACTTTTTCCACCGGAACCGGCTCACCAGAAATCATCGACTCGTCCACGGCGCTACGCCCGTCGATCACGACCCCATCGACGGGAATCTTCTCACCCGGCCGGACGCGAAGCTGGTCACCGGGACGCACGTCCTCGAGCGGAACATCCCGCTCGGTGCCGTCAGCCTCGATCCTTCGCGCCGTCTTGGGCGCGAGTCCGAGCAACGCGCGGATCGCCGCCCCGGTACGGCTCCGCGCCTTGAGTTCCATGACCTGCCCCAAAAGCACGAGCGTCACGATCGCGGCGGCGGCCTCGAAATACACACCCACGCTTCCGTTTGCGTCGCGGAACGATGCCGGGAAAATCCCGGGAAACAACGTTGCGAACACGCTGTATGTGTAGGCAACGAACACGCCGAGCCCAATGAGAGTGAACATGTTGAGGCTCTTGAGCACCACCGATTGCCAGCCACGTACGAAGAACGGCCAGCCACCCCATACTACGACTGGCGTGGCGAGAGCGAGTTCGAGCCATGGAAGCACACCCGCCCTCTCCAAACCGTGAAACGGATTGACCGGTAGGATGTGACGCATGCCAATGAGGACAACAGGAATGGTCAACGCGACACTGACCCAGAAGCGCCTTCGCATGTCTACAAGCTCGGGATTCTCCTCTTCGCCGAGTTGTACCGTGCGTGGCTCCAGCGCCATCCCGCAGATCGGGCAGGCGCCGGGCTCGGACCGGATAATCTCGGGGTGCATGGGACACGTGTATTCCGTCCGAGTGGCCCGGACGGTTGTCGCTTCCAGCCCCATCCCACATTTGGGACACGCGCCGGCGGTGTCGGCTTGAATCTCCGGATGCATCGGACAGGTGTAACTGCCCTGCGTCGCGCCCCCGCCCCCGCCTCCGGGGCCACCCGTGGGCACCTCGGTTGGAGAGAGGACGGCCGCAGGGTCCTTCGCGAACTTCTCACGACAGTGGACACAACAGAAGTGGTAGACCGTCCCGCCGTATTCGAACCGATGTGGCCCGTCCCGCGAGACGGTCATGTCACAGACTGGGTCTATCACCGCAGCCGCGTTCTTATCTAACGTCCCGTGTTCGTGTTTCAAATGTGGTTCACCTCAGCCAGTCGGCTGCATTCGACGCGTTATCGATCAGGTAACCTCTGCTCGGAATCTAGCAGGGATCAATACGGCCCGCATCGCCATCACTCCAAGCATTTGGCGACAAGTGGGCCACTAACGTTAGACTTAGGGCCCCGTTCGGCTGACCGGTGACTGGAGATCTCACATGGCGCAGGCAACATCGTCTTCTACCCTAACCTGGCTCAAGGTGCTCGATCCGGACGAGCTTCCCGAAGGTCGCGTGAAGCCCGTCACGTGTGTCCATGCCACCGTGTGCATGTCCCATTTCGAAGGTCAATATGCCGCGCTCGACAACAAGTGCCCGCACCAGGGCGGACCACTCGGTGAAGGCAGCATCGAAAACGGCTGGCTCCGGTGCCCGTGGCACGGCTGGGACTTTCACCCGGTGACCGGAAATTCCCCGGGTGGCTTTGACGACGGTGTGGCGACGTACCCGGTCGAGCAACGAGAGGACGGCATCTACGTTGGGTTCGAGGTGGAGCAGCCCCATCAACGCACGGTTTCCGATCAAATGGTCGAAACGATGGTCAATTGGGGCATCCGGCACGTCTGGGGGATGGTCGGGCATTCCAATCTCGGCCTGGCCGACGCCATTCGCCGACAAGAACACGCAGGCAAACTCGCCTACTACGGGATTCGACACGAGGGCGCCGCCTCATTTGCGGCTTCGGCGTACGGGAAGCTCACCGGTAGACCGGCGGCGTGTTTTTCCATCGCGGGCCCCGGCGCGACCAATCTCCTGACCGGACTCTGGGACGCCAACGTCGATCGATCGCCTGTGCTCGCGTTGACGGGCCAAGTGGACACCCAGGTGCTCGGACCGGGAGCATTTCAGGAAGTCGATCTTCAAGCGGCGTTTGGAAAGGTTGCACAATGGAGTCAGACTGTTCTTCAGACGAGCCGGCATGCCGAACTCGTGAATCTCGCGTGCAAGAGCGCGATGCTGAACCGCGGTGTGTCGCACCTCATCTTCCCGGATGAAGTCCAAACGATTCCGGCCCCCGACGGCGCACAGGCCGGCACACCGGAGGGACGCATCACCCCACGCACGATCACGCCACCTTCCGAGGCCATGGAGCAGGCTGCGAACTTGCTCCGCAAATCTAAACGGCCAGTCATCATCGTGGGACATGGGGCGCGGTTCACCATGGCAGCCATCACGGAGTTCGCCGAAACCCTCAACTGCCCGGTGATCACGACGTTCAAAGGGAAGGGGCTCATTTCC
>JBFIZG010000127.1:0-8772 GCA_041604955.1 Gemmatimonadales bacterium
GGACCCGAGGCCGAAACGGAAGACTACAACTTCACCAAGCTGAACATCTCGCTCGACCACCCCGCCGCGGATATGCAGGACACGTTTTATCTCGCGCCGGGTGTAGTGCTCCGTACGCACACGTCGCCGATGCAAGCGCGCACGATGGAACAGTTTGCACCGCCAATTCGCATTGTCGTCCCCGGGTTGTCGTACCGTCGCGATGCGTTCGACCCGTCGCACGCGCCCGTGTTCGAACAGATCGAGGGCCTGGTGGTAGATGAGGGCGTCAGTTTCGTCGATCTGCGGGCCGGAATCAACTTCTTCGTCAAGCGGTTGTTCGGACCTGACGTTCCCGTGCGGTTCCGCCCGTCCTTTTTCCCGTTCACGGAGCCGTCGGCCGAAGTCGACGTGCAATGTCGCCGGTGCACGGGCAGCGGATGCCCGACGTGTAAGAACACGGGGTTCATGGAGATCATGGGGTGCGGCATGGTGCACCCGGCAGTGTTGGAGAACTGCGGGCTCGACTCGGAACGGTATACGGGTTACGCGTTCGGGATGGGGCCGCACCGGATCACGATGTTGCGTCACCGCATTCCGGACATCCGGCTGCTGTACGAGAACGACATGCGTTTTTTGGCGCAGTTTGTGGAGTAAGGCGTGAACCTCTCAGTCAATTGGTTGTCGACTCTGCTCGGTCGCGCCGTCGATCCGCAGGACGCGGCGGAACAGTTGGCGCTCCGTTGTGCGCCGGTGGACGCGGTCGAGCCGCTCCACCCCGAGCTCACCGGCGTCGTCGTGGGATTGGTCGAGTCGGCAGAGCCGTTGCCCGACTCGGATCACCTCACGCTGTGCCAGGTGAACGACGGGACTGACGTCGTGCAGGTCGTATGTGGGGCGCCGAACGTCGAGACGGGAGCGAAGTATCCCTATGCCAGGGCCGGGACCATCCTGCCAAACGGCCTCAAGCTCGGACGCCGGAAAATTCGGGGAGTGGTCTCAAACGGAATGCTGTGTTCCGAACGTGAACTCGAGTTTGGCCCCGACCAGGACGGCATCATGCGGTTGGACACCGAGGCGGAGGCGGGGACCGCGCTGCTCGAGGCACTTGGGCTGATCGATACGCGACTCGAGTTGGACGTCACTCCCAATCGTCCGGACCTGTTGTGTCACAAGGGTGTCGCGCGGGAGTTGGGCGCCGCATACGGTCTGCCTGTCAAGTTGGAGCCGGTTCCCGGCGCGCCGACGGCGTCACATACCGCGCGGCGCGTCGATTCGGCGGGTGTGGTGGGTGGAATCGACGTGTCGATTGAAGACGTCGAGGGCTGCCCCCGGTACATGGCGGCGGTGGTGAACGGTGTGACGGTTGGCCCGTCGCCCGCTTGGCTCCAAACGCGTCTCAGAAGTGTCGGGGCGCGACCGATCAACAACGTGGTCGATGCAACCAACTTCGTATTGTACGAGTTGAACCAGCCGCTGCACGCCTTCGACCACAAGCGGCTTCGCGGCGGTGAAATTATCGTCCGGCGGGCGCAGACCGGCGAAACCCTCACGACCCTGGACGGAGCGAGCCACGAGCTGACCGGCGACATGACGATGATCTGTGACGGGTCGGGACCAACCGCGATCGGCGGTGTCATGGGCGGCGCCGACTCGGAAGTGACCGACGAAACCACCGACATCGTACTGGAGTGCGCCTACTTCGATCCCAAACGCATCCGCTCGACGCGAAAGACACTTGGGATGACTACGGAGGCCTCGTACCGTTTCGAGCGAGGCACCGATCGGGAGGCGATGGCCGACGCGCTACGGCGCGGGGTCGCGCTCATTCGGGCGGTGGCCGGGGGAACCGAGCCTGAAGGCGCGATCGATGTGTACCCGCATCCCACCAAAGCGCGATCGGTTTTTCTGAGGCCGGACCGCGTGACACACGTGCTGGGGGCGGAGATTCCCTCGGGAACGATCGAGCGACACCTCTCCAGTGTCGGGTTCGTAGTGGTTCCGAAGGACTCACGGCTCGCCGTTCAGGTTCCCGGCTGGCGTCCCGACGTGACTCGGGAAGTCGATCTCATCGAAGAGGTCGCGCGGCTGGAAGGCTATGAGAGTTTTCCGACCGACGTGAGACCGGGGCGGCCGAGCGCGGTTCCGGACGATCCGATCGAGCCACTCAAAGCGCGTCTGCGACGTGTCCTCACGGCACTTGGCCTGAGCGAGGCGCGGTCGTTTCCCATGGTGGCGGAAGGTGACGACCGGGCTCAGCCGGTCCTGAACCCGATGTCGGTCGATGAATCGTTCCTGCGTCAGGATCTGCTTCCCGGACTCATGCGTGCGGTCGAGCACAACTGGTCAGTTCGCGAACGCGACATCCGACTCTTCGAGATCGGCACGGTATTTCATCGCGACGGGAACGGCGGCCGACCCACCGAAACCGTTCGGCTCGCCGCGGTCATGACCGGCGCGCGGCTTCCCCCGCATTGGACAGCGGGACGGTCCGCCGGCGATTACGACGAGTGGGATGTGAAGCATGCCTTTGCCGAAGGCGTTCGGGTGGCCGGACCCGCGGGTACGCTCGGGCCGGTGCAGCGGGGGTGGACGCTGGTGGGTCCCGACGCACAGGAGCGCGGATGGGCCGGGGAACTCCAAGCCGACGCCCCACCGTGGGCCGCGCCGGTGTTCGGGTTTGAACTGGACATCGAGGCACGCGGAACGGACCCCGTCCTGTTCCAACCGCTTCCGGCGACGCCCCCGGTGGAACGGGATCTCGCGCTGATCCTGCCGGCGGGGGTTCGAGCAACCGACGTGGAGGCAATCGTACGCGACACCGCCGGTCCGTTGCTCGAACAGGTGGGGATCTTCGACGAGTATCGGTCTGAAGAGTTTTCCGGAAGAAGTGTCGCGTGGCGGCTCGTGTTTCGGTCGGAAGAGCGGACGCTCAAGGACCGCGAGGTCGATCGTCTGATGCAACGGGTGTTACGGCAGCTCAAGGAGCGGATCGGTGTCGAACGGCGAGAGACCTGAAATCCATGCGCTCAACCAGCTCGAAGACGTGCTCGCGCACGTGACCGACGAGCTCGCGTCGTGGCGCCGACGCGCACTCAAAGCCGAGGGACAACGTGCCGACCTGGGTGATTACGACGTCGTAACAGCGCGGGAACGCGTCACCGAACTCGAACGGGAAAACGGCGAGCTGCACGAGCGCTTGGATCAGGCGCGCCAGCGGGTGGAGGGGTTGCTCTCGCGGCTCAGGTTCATTGAAGAACAGGTGACGGTGGAGGAGCAGAGGCAATGACGCAAACCAAGACGGTCGTCCAGGTGACGATTGGCGATGAAGAATTTACCGTGCGGTCCGATCGTCCGGAGGAGCATACGCGGGCAGTCGCGGAGCACGTGGATCGAACGGTCAAGGAAATCCGTGCGGCCGGTTCGATCGTCGAGAGTCACAAGGTGGCAGTGCTGGCGGCGTTGGCCATCACCGATGAGCTGTTCCAGGAGCGCAAGGCGACCCGCGACCTGGCCGACCGGCTCTCGGCTCTCGCGCGCGACCTGAGCCGGGTCCTTCCCCCCAAGAAACGGCCGCAGCGACCCGCCGAGCCGTTTGCCTCATCCGAGAGGGGTGCATAAGTTCAAGGGCAGGGCGGAAGTCGGACGCCCCCCCCACACGAAGGTGCGTTTCAGACCGACCGAGCGGCCGACTCCCGGATGGGAGGTTTGCCGCATGGAGTTATAGATCTATGACAGACCAGTTGCTGGTTGTCATATTGTCCGTTCTGGGAGGCGCAATCACTTCCGGAACGGTTTTTTATTTTCTCGGCCGGCGCGGTGAGTTCCGGAAAGCCGAAGCAGCGGGCCGTTCTGCGAAACAGCAGGCCGAACAGATGCTGTCGCAGGCGAAGCGAGAATCCGAAACTGCTCGAGCTGAATCGGTCTTGGCCACCAAAGAAGAGGTGATGAAGCTCAGGGAGGTGTGGGAGGAGGAGGTCAAGCGACAGCGCGAAGAGTTCGACCGGCACCAAGAACGGGTCGAAGAACGGGAAGAACTGGTCGACCGGAAGCTGAACAGCTTGGACGACCGCGAGAAGGAGCTCGCCCGGAACGAGCAGTCGCTTCGAGATCGGGATCAACACCTCGAGAAAAAGGAAGCGGAGCTCTCGACCGCCGTCCAGGAGCAACAAGCGCGGCTGGAAGCACTTTCCGGCATCAGCGCGGACGAGGCGAAGAACCTCCTCATGCAAGAGATGACGGACGCCGCCAAGAGCGAAGCCGCAGCCACCGTGCGCGATATCCGGGAGGAAGCCAAACGAAACGCCGACCGGGAAGCAAAAAAGATCATCTCGTTTGCCATTCAACGCTTGGCGTCAGAACAGACAGCCACGCTCAGCGTATCGTCCGTTGCGTTGCCGAACGATGAAATGAAAGGGCGGATCATCGGGCGTGAGGGTCGCAACATTCGATCGTTCGAGACCGCCACCGGCGTCGACGTCATCATTGACGATACGCCGGACACCGTCGTCATCTCCAGCTTCGATCCGATCCGCAGAGAAACTGCACGACGCGCGTTGGAACAGCTCATTGCCGACGGTCGGATTCATCCCGGGCGGATCGAAGAGGTGGTGAACAAGGTCGGTGAGGAAATCGAATCTGATATTGCCGAAGCGGGGGAACAGGCCGTGTACGAGCTTGGCATCCACGGGATGCACGCGGAGCTCATCAAGCTGGTCGGGCGAATGAAGTACCGCACGTCGTACGGACAGAATATCCTGAATCACTCAAAAGAGGTTGCTTGGTTGGCGGGCATCATGGCGTCGGAACTCAAGCTCGATGTCCACCTCGCCAAGCGCGGCGCTTTGTTGCACGATGTCGGGAAGGTGCTGACGCATCAGCATGAGGGCACGCATGTCGAGCTTGGGGTAGAGATGGCGACGAAGTACGGGGAGCATCCCACGGTCATCAACGCCATCGCCGCCCACCACGACGACGTTCCACACGAGAGCGCCATCTCGGTCATCGTGCAGGCGGCGGATTCGGCGAGCGGGTCACGGCCGGGCGCCAGGCGCGAGGCGTTCGACACGTATGTGAAGCGTCTGACCAAGCTCGAAGAAATCGCGAGCGAGTTCAAAGGAGTCGAGAAAGTCTATGCAATTCAAGCGGGTCGCGAAATCCGGATCGTGGTGGAACCGGGCCGCGTGACCGACGATCGCGCACAAGAACTCGCCGAGTCGGTCGCGCGTCGTATCGAGAATGAACTTCAATACCCGGGGCAGATCCGCGTGGTGGTCATCCGGGAGACGAGGGCGGTGGACGTTGCCCGCTAACATCATTGACGGAAAGCAAATCGCCGCCGACATGCGGGCCGAGCTGGAAGCGCCAATCGGGGAACTCGCGAAGGCGGGACTCACGCCCGGGTTGGCCGTGGTGCTGGTAGGCGACGATCCCGCGAGCCAGGTCTATGTGCGGATGAAGGGGAAAGCCTGCGAGAAGGCCGGCATTCACAGTGAAACGATACTGCTCCCCGAATCGACGCCCGAAGCGGAACTGCTCGCGGTGGTCGACCGTCTGAACAACGATCCCGCAATTCATGGGATTCTCGTCCAGTTGCCGCTGCCCGATCACATCAACGAAACGGCGGTGCTGTTTCGTGTCCGTCCGGACAAGGATGTGGACGGCTTCCATCCGGAAAACGTGGGCAAGGTCAGCATCGGTGACGCCTCCGGCTTTCGGCCCGCCACGCCGTACGGCGTCCAGCAAATGCTGATTCGGGGTGGTGTCTCGCTCGCCGGCGCTCACGTCGTCATCGTGGGTCGCTCCAACATCGTCGGGCGGCCGCTCGCGTCGCTCTTGCTGCAACGCGGCCCCGGGGGTGACGCGACCGTCACGGTGTGCCATTCGCGTACCAAGGATCTCCCCGCTGTCACCCGACAAGCCGACGTTCTCGTGGTTGCCATGGGCAAGCCGGAGTTCGTCACCGCGGACATGATCAAACCGGGCGCCGTCGTGGTGGACGTCGGGGTGAACCGCGTCGACGACGACTCGGCCGAAAAGGGCTATCGCCTCGTCGGCGATGTCGAGTTCGAAGGTGCGACACGCGTCGCCTCGGCCATCACGCCCGTGCCGGGGGGCGTCGGTCCGATGACGATCACCATGCTGCTCTACAACACGGTGCAGGCCGCCAAGCAATGGCGCGCAGCCTAGATCTCTTCACATCCGCCGGCGTGGTCACGGACCGTGCGTTCAGTGTGGCGGAAGTTACAAAGCGTGCCCGACAGCTCATCGACGCCGGATTCGAGCGTGTGTGGATCCGCGGGGAGGTGACGGGCTTCAAGGTGTCGCGCGTGGGCCATTGGTTCTTTACGCTGCGAGACACGGAGGCCCAGGTGCGGTGCGTCATGTGGCGAACCGACAATGAACGGTTGCCACAACCGCCCGTCGAAGGCGCACAGGTATTCGTGCGTGCGAAGCCCACCGTGTGGGAAGAGCGCGGAGAATTTCGGTTAACCGTGCAGCAATGTGTACCCACGGAAGACGGTGGCGAGTGGCAGCTTCGTCTTGAACGAGCGCGTAAGGCGCTCCAAGCGGACGGGCTGTTGGACCCGGCCCGCAAGAGACCGATCCCGGAGTTTCCCGATCGCATTGCCGTCGTCACGAGCTTGGATGGCGCCGCCGTACGGGACGTCGTGTCGGTCATTGCCCGGCGCTGGCCGGTGGCGCGGCTCCTGGTCGTGCCGGCGCGCGTGCAAGGCGACCGTGCCGAAACGGAGTTGTGTGCGGCACTCGCGCGCGTCAACAGGATCCCGGGGCTCGATCTGGTGATCGTGGGGCGGGGTGGTGGTTCGCGAGAAGATCTGTGGGCGTTCAACGACGAGCGGGTGGCCCGAGCGGTCGCCGCAGTTCGCGTCCCGACGATTTCGGCGGTGGGGCATGAATCGGATATCAGTCTCACCGATCTGGTTGCCGATCTCCGGGCGGCGACACCATCGGCCGCAGCTGAGGCGGCGGTGCCCGATGTCGCCGCTGTCCGAAGCGGATTGAACATGCTCGCCAAACGACTCGCGCGCGGGCTGACAGGATACACGCAGATTGGCGATGAGCGTCTGTCCCGCACGGCCGATCGTCTCGTCAGTGTCATCTCCGGTCATCTCGAACGGCGCGGCGCCCGATTGGATGCAATTGGCGAGAAACTCCATGCACTCAGTCCCTTGAGTGTGTTGGCCCGTGGATTCGCGGTCGCCCGAGACGACGCGGGGCGTCTTCTCAAGCGAACGCGCGATTTCTCGGCGAACCGGCGGTTTCGGCTGACGGTCTCGGACGGCGACGTGCCGGCACGCGTGATCGACGGAGGCGCGTGACCAAGCGAAAGACCACGTTTCGGACCGAGGTCGAGCGGCTCGAAACCATCCTCAGGTCGCTCGAAGAGGATGATCTCGACCTCGACCAGGCGCTCGAACTCTTCGAGGAGGGCGTCCGCAGATTGCGAACAGCACGCGAGCAGTTGCAGGAATCGGAGCTCACCGTGCGCCGCGTTTTGGAGGCCGCCGACGGCACACTCAGTACCAAAGACCTCGATATCTGATCCGCAGACGTTCCTGGCCACCACACGGAACGCCGTGGATCGCGTGCTGCTCGAATGGAGCACGCGTATCCGGGAAGAGCGTCGCGACCGGATTGGCGACGCGATGGCCTACAGTCTGTCGGGTCCGGGCAAACGGCTCCGGCCCGCGCTGGTGGTGGCCGTCTTCCGAGCGCTGGAGGCCTCGGGCGACCCGACGGAACTGGCCACAGCCGTCGAAGTCGTGCACACCTACTCGCTGGTCCACGACGATCTTCCGTGCATGGACGACGACGATCTGCGACGCGGTCGTCCGACGACGCACAAGCAGTTCGACGTCGCGACTGCCACCGAGGCCGCTTTTCGATTGGTGCCGCTCTCCGCCCGAATTCTGGCCGCCGGCGCTCGAACGCTCGGTCTGGGCGAACCCGCCCTCGGCGTCATGGGGCGGGAGCTCTACACGGCCGCTGGCGTCACCGGTATGATCGGGGGCCAAGTGCTCGACCTCGAGGCTGAAGGGCGGGGAATCTCGCAAGGCGAGCTGGAGCGCATTCATCGCCGGAAGACAGGTGCGCTGATCTCCGCGAGCGCCGTTATCGGGGCGCTCGCCGCCCGCGCGTCGAGCGCGCAGCAAGAGGCAGCGCGGGAGTACGGACGCGAGATCGGGCTCGCCTTCCAGATCATCGATGACGTGCTCGACGCCACGGGAACGACGCGCGAGCTGGGCAAGACCTCGGGTAAGGATGCCCAACAGCGCAAAGCCAGTTTTGCCAACCTCGTGGGCGTCGAGGGGGCCCATCGGGGGGCCCGCGCACACGCCCAGCAGGCTGTAGACCGTTTGACGGCCGCGGGGATAGATTCAGACCTGCTGACCGGCCTGGCGCACTTCATCATCGCCCGACGGTCCTGACCGCATTTCACCAAGGGACAATCTCAATGTCGCTGCTCGAGACGATCCGTGAACCAAGAGACGTCAAACAGCTCCCGCGGGAGCAGCTCCCGAAGCTGGCCGCGGAGGTTCGCCAGCGGCTGATCGACGTGGTGTCGCAAACCGGCGGACACATCGGCGCCGGACTGGGTGTCGTCGAACTCACGGTGGCCCTCGCCCACTGTTTCGACCCCCCCGACGACAAGATCCTGTGGGACGTCGGGCACCAGGGGTATCCCTGGAAAGTGTTGACGGGCCGGAACGACCGCCTCCCGACGCTCCGCCAGGCGAACGGCTTGTCGGGGTTCCTCCGCCGGGTCGA
>JBFIZG010000128.1:0-8731 GCA_041604955.1 Gemmatimonadales bacterium
CCTTACAGTGTACAAGGACGTTCCGGATGCCGAGGCGGCGCAGATCGACTTTTACATCAATACCGAACAACATGTCGTGACTCCGAGCGGGTCTCGCTTCGTCGCGACCGCAGAACACTTCTGGTCTGCCCGGTGGACGAAGCAGAGTATGCTCTCGAATCTCGAGGCATGTGGGATCGATGAGGGCCGGGTGGTGTTCAACGAGTTGAATACCATTGCCTGGCTGGTTGAGATCGTGAAGGATGGGTCAGTCTCGCGACTCTAACCAACAGCGTCTCCGCAGGTAGGATGGGTGACGATGACTGACGGCACGAGGTTTCGACCGGCATATCGCCGGTTCCGAGCCGGTGAGCTGCAGGAACGATCCCAAACGGCGGTGGCAACTCTCGCATCTTGTCGCGCATGCCCGCGCGATTGCGGCGTCAACCGCCTCCACGACAAGTGGGCCGCCTGCAAAACTGGGCGTCATGCTCACGTGAGCAGCTGGTTCCCGCATTTCGGGGAGGAAGACTGTCTCAGGGGCTGGAACGGGTCCGGAACGATTTTCTTCTCACACTGTAATCTGCGTTGTGTCTTCTGTCAGAATTACGACATCAGTCAGGGTATCAAACCGGCTGGCAACGACCACGGTGCATCGCCGCATGCGATCGCGCGAATGATGCTGCAGCTCCAATCCGAGGGGTGTCACAACATCAACTTCGTCACGCCCGAACATGTCGTTCCGGAAATCGTGGAGGCCGTCGCCGTGGCAGTCGACTTGGGTCTCAGGCTCCCGATCGTCTACAATACGAGCGCGTACGACTCCCTAGAGAGCATCGAGTTCATGAACGATATCATCGACATCTACATGCCGGACTTCAAGTATTGGTCGTCGGAGTCGAGCGCCAGATACCTACGGGCAGCGGACTATCCGGACGCGGCGCGCGCAGCCATCAAGGCGATGCACATGCAGGTCGGAGACCTGGTCTTCGATGTGAACGGCCTGGCGACCCGAGGCCTGTTGCTGAGACACCTCGTCATGCCCGGCGCCTTGACGGAAACGCGTTCGATTCTCGAATGGATCGTCACGGAACTCGGACCCAACACCTACGTGAACCTCATGGACCAGTATTACCCTGCCGGCAAGGTGAGCGCGGAGAAGTATCCGGAGATCAACCGCAGTCTTGCATCGACTGAGTTCGGTGAAGCACAACAGATGGCCACGGCGCTCGGCTTGAGACTCGACCGCCGTCTTGCGCCAGGCCAGAGACCGATGGCCGAGTAACCTCCGCTCCGCACTGCCAGGTTCTTCGCGTTCCAACCTCCGCATATCGCACCACCGTGTTTGCGCTCTCCCTGGTTCTTTCCTCACAGGCATCGGTCAGTCGAGACCCACCGCATGGACGACAGCGTGTCGCCGAGCTATAATCGCGAGTGGAACATGTGGTGGGTCTGCTCTGACTCTCCGCCCGTCGTTCGACTGCTTCGACTGACTTCGAATCACTGACTGATTGCACAGCCACGAGCCTCTACAAAGATGGCGGCGATCGTGGACACTATGGAGGAAACATCATGATCCAGCTCGGAACCTGCGACGCGACTGTTTCTGATGGAGCGCGTGATGCTTACCTGACACTCGTCAAGACGGTCACGCGCGTGGACCTAAAGGACGTTCGAGATGGGATCGACAAACTCGCGTTCGGGGCGCACGCGCCCACTGCGCAACAAAACATGAGCGTTTCGGCAATACAACAGGCACTCAAGGACATTGGGTTTTTTCCGGGGGGGCAAGCCGACGGCATTTGCGGCTACCGCACGCTGTCAGCCATCCGTCTCTTTCAGGAGTATGTCCGGACGGTCGAGAAGCAACCATCCACGCCGGACGGTGTCGTCGGTCCGACAACACAGGCACACATTCAACGATGGATAGACAACGGTCAACGCCCTGAATGGGCGCCCACGATCGAGCAGTGGAAGACCGGTACCCTGGGCACCTCTCAATACACCCGTTGGCTGGCGCTACTCTCCAAGGTCAAAGCGAAGTACGCCGCCAGCCCCAACCGCATGCTTCAATTGGTGAACGCGTACACCCGCGCGACCGACACGAAGAAGGTCGCCGAATGGGATTTTGATCCGAAGTACATGCACCTCGTCGGCATCCGCCGGACCGAAGCCCGCGGGAAGTTTGACGACGTCTTCGTTTTCTTGATCAAGGGATTGGCCTTCAAGTTCCAGGGTTCGACCGAGCCAGGATCGACAGAGAGTGAACGCGGGACCCCGTTTCTCGTTCAGGGCCAGCACGACTATCATTTTGGGTGGCATCAACGACGGTACCTCGCGCTCAGGCCGGAACATCTGGGTACGGGCAAGGGTGTGCTCGTAGTGCGCTCGAAAGACAACGATCAGCTCGATGATCGCGATCTGGACAACGGCTTGGAACCCAACTACACCATCAACATCCACTGGGGCGGCAAGGGAACGACTTTCAACGTCAACAACTGGTCCGCCGGATGCCAAGTCATCAACGGCACCATGTACCTCAATCACAAAGACGACCTCATCGACTGTTCCGCCTTTGTCGCTCGGAACAACAAAGAGGTTGCAAATACGCCGGGAAAGACACGCGGCGCGTACAACGTGCTGGTGGATCTCGCGACGGCGCTGTCGAGCGACATGGGGAGCAATACCGTGAAGTACACGCTGCTCGCGGCGGAAGATCTCGGACTCGATCCGACACTCAAACAGGAACTCGCGGACGCGCGCGCACGAGCGGGAACCTTGCTACGTTGAGGGCAGTCGCGACCCCGACGCGCCACGGTCACGCTTGAGCCTCTCGTGACGTCGATCTGGAACCCCTAACCCTATCTAGAACACGTACGGAGCGGGTCAGCGCAGGTCTGGCGGGACTACGCCGCCTTTGAATCCGCGATAGCGGAAATCAATGCGAACGACGGCGCTGGCGAACACGAGAGAAGTGCGTGGGGGCCACTTGCCTAACACACGGCATCTTAGGCACTTTTGTGGACTGAATCACTCGCCCTAGATCGAGGTAGCCATGCTCCCGAACCGACTCTCATCTCTTGCCCTAACGGCGTTCGCAACCGTCGTCATCGCGGTGTCACCGGCCGCCGCCCAAGAGTGGACGCCTCTCAAGCGGGGCAGCGACAACATCGAGGTACTCGGCCATCTTCCGCTCGGCCCGCGGCTCTCCGTCGCCGACATGGATGTCGAGCAGGAGATGCACCGCCCCTTTGCCTACGTTGCGCGCATGGTGTACGGAACCGAGGGCCCCAAGGGTCTCGATATCATCAGTATTGCGGATCCGGAGAAGCCAGCGAAGCTCTATGAATGGAGGATCGAGAACCAGGACCTCCATCAGCGTACGGGTGGGATGGACGTCAAACACTTCAAACTCGGGAACCGGTATTACGTTGTGCAGTCGCTGCAGTTCGGTCAGGGTGGACCGGACCCGGATCTCGGCGCCGTCGTGCTGGATGTGACCGGTCTTCCGGACCCCTCCACGGTGCGCGAAGTCGCGCGGATTCGGGAACCCGACATGCCCGGGGGCTTCCACAACATCTTCATTTACAAGCACTCAAACGGCGGCGTCTACTTGTTCACGACAGCCCGGGCTCCCGGAGCGCTCATTTACGATCTCGGGAGAGTCGTGAATGGGGACCTTAGCAACGCGCGCGTTGGCATGGTCCCAGTCCCAGAGTCGGCATTGGGACGTGGGAGCGGCCGTGGCTACCACGACTTCTACGTCGGATACCACCCGGATACTGGCGAGGATCGGTTTTATGGCGGCGGCACCGGAGGGTATTACATCTACGACGTCTCCGATCTGCTGAACCCCGAGCTGCGGATTTCACTGACGGGTATTTCAGGCGTCAGCTACGGACACACGTTTACACCCAGCCCCGACGGACGGTACGTCGTCGCGGAAACCGAATACCAGTACGCCCCGCTGAGGATCTTCGATCTTCAACCAGCGCTCGACGGCGAGGTCACCAACATCCGTTCGCCCATTTCCGCGTTTACCGCCGATTGGCGAAACCTGGTCCACAATCATGAGATCCGCTGGCCGTTCGTCTTCGTGTCGGGTTATCTCGACGGGCTGCAGATTTTCAACCTACAGGATCCGCTGAACCCGCAAACCGTGGGTTTTTACGATACGTATATTGGACCACCCAACACCGACCGGTACTCGCAGTTCAACGGCGCGTTTGGCGTCGACGTGCGGAACGAAGACGGTTTGATTCTCATTAGCGAC
This sequence comes from Gemmatimonadales bacterium, assembly GCA_041604955.1. Lineage (GTDB taxonomy): Bacteria > Gemmatimonadota > Gemmatimonadetes > Gemmatimonadales > GWC2-71-9 > JBFHWR01. Next base: position 4,253 of record JBFIZG010000128.1, read on the forward strand.
ATGACTACAGGCCTCTGGACGTTCCGTATGGAGGGGTTCAACGGCTGGAACGGTGAGGATTGGGGTTATCCGGACATTTCCTCGGCACAGAAGTGGGATCAACCCGTCCGGAAGGGACCGATCAGCGAACAGTAGTGGTGACCGTCGACGCTATCCAGCAGCGGCGTATCGCGATGCCTTGGCATCCCCGCACGCGTCGCCCGGAATGACGAGGGTAACCGGTTTGCACGTGCCGAGCCTCGGCGTCCTGATCGCGGTCATGGTCGGCCTTGTGCCGCACGATGTCACGGCGCCCGGACGTTTTTCGAGCGGTGAAGAGTGCGGGCGGGCCGGACCGGAGTATTACGCGTTCCCGCTGATCACCACCAAGAATATTCCCGGGACCGGGTTGGCCAAGGGTACGGCTCAGATCAGCTTCTCCGGTGCTTCCCCGTACTCGGTCGCTGTCACGGCAGACGGAAGCTACGAGTACGACATCGAGATCCGGCTCGAGCGCATGCGGGTCCCGCGGGTAGGCATACTGGTCGCGTGGATCACCACGCCGGCGATCGATGAGATCGCTCGGATCGGATCACTCGATGATCATCTCGTGGTGCGAGGCCAGGTGACGTGGAACAAGTTCATCGTGGTGATCACACTGGAAGCGTACGATGATTCCACAGCAGCGATGTGGAGCGGGCCGATCGTATTCCGCGGGCTGTCACGAAGCGGAATGATGCACACCATGGTGGGACACGGCGCGCTCCAACAGGAAAATTGCGCAGCGTACGGGTACGACGACTGAACGCCATGCACCGAACACCAATGCTTCGACGCGCCGCTGCGGTCTTGGCGGCGCTGTTTGTTTTCGCCAACATGGCACGGGCACAGGACCACGCGATGGTGAGCATGGGCAGCGGCGGGTGGAGAATGGTCCCCATGGACCTCACCATGCCGATGCTACCGGGACTCGAAAACGCGATCCCGGTCGTCGGTCCATTCCTTCCGGGAATGGGAATCGACCCGGCAAGGCTGCCGGAGGCAGAACCATCTGCGCTCGTTACGCTCGAGGACGGCGACACGCTCGACATTGCCGTGTCCATGGTTCGACGGACCATCAACGGCAGTGAGATGGTCATGTTCGGATACAACGGGCAGTACCCCGGCCCACTCATTCAGGTCGCCAAAGACGCCACTATCGTCGTGCGCGTCACGAATGAGATTCAGCTACCGACCACCATCCACTGGCATGGCGTCCGCATCGACAATCGGTTCGACGGCGTACCGGGGGTGACCCAAGCCGCCATCCAGCACGGTGAGCACTTTGCCTACGAAGTGCGCGTTCCCGACGCCGGTATGTTCTGGTATCACCCGCATGTGCGGGAAGACGTGCAACAGGACCTCGGGTTGTTCGGCAACCTCCTCGTGACGTCGCCAAATCCTGAGTATTACGGTCCCGCGCACCGAGAAGAGGTGTTCGTCGTCGACGACATGCTCATGGATGCCCAGGGTGCCCTGCCGTGGGGCGACGAGGCGCCAACCCACGCGCTGATGGGCCGCTTCGGTAACGTGATGATGGTGAACGGTCAAACGGATCACCGTCTTTCCGCACAACGCGGTGAGGTCATCCGGTTCTACATGACGAACGTCGCCAATGCCCGAACATTCAACGTCACGTTTGGGAATGCCCGCGTGAAGGTCGTCGCATCCGACGTGGGTCGCTTCGAACGAGAGCAGTGGGTGCAGTCGGTCGTGATTGCGCCGGCCGAGCGCTACGTCGTGGATGTCCAGTTCCGGGAGCCGGGTGAGGTAGCCATCGCCAACACCATCCAAGCGATCAACCACTTTCGTGGCGAGTTCTACCCGCGTGTCGACACGCTGTCGATCGTGACCGTCTCGCCCGAACCGGTGGCCACCGATCTGTCCGACGGGTTCGGCACGCTGCGCGAACATGCGGAAGTCGTTGCGGACATCGATGCCTTTCGGAGTGAATTCGGTCGCCCGCCGGATTACGAGATCGAGACCACGCTCCGAGTTCGTGACCTACCCCAATCCATTGTGCTCTCCATGGAAGCCGACACGCTGTACGTGCCACCGATGGAATGGAACGACGCGATGCCGATGATGAACTGGCTGTCGACGGGCGTACAGGTCACGTGGGTGCTCAAAGACCGGAAGACCGGCGCAGAGAACGACGAGATCGATTGGTCGTTCGAGGTTGGAGACGTCGTGAAGATTCGGATCTTCAACAATCCCGAATCATTCCATCCAATGAATCACCCCATCCATATCCACGGCCAACGGTTCTTGGTGTTGTCCATGGACGGCGTGGACAACGAGAACCTCGTGTGGAAGGACACCGCGATCGTCCCCGTGGGATCCGCGATGGATGTGTTGGTGGAGATGTCCAACCCAGGTACGTGGATGGTGCATTGCCATATCGCCGAGCATCTCCACGCGGGCATGATGTTCAGCTTTGAAGTAGAACGGTGAAGGCGGCACCTACGCCGAAGCTGAGGGACACGAAGTGACTGAACTGCCGACTGCCATCGCCATCTGCTGAGCAACCCCGCAGCACCACTGCACGCTCTCACTGCCGTACGCTCACCGTCGGACTCCTCCCCCCAGCCACTTGAAGGCCAATCGGCATTTCTGAACCCCAATTTCAGCAATTGTCCGATTGCGGCCTCGCACCGTCAGGAGATCTTGTGATTGACCGGTGCTACATCGCGTAGTTACGACCGACCGGCAAGCCGCGCTCCATGAGGAGGCATCATGTTCCAGTTTGTCGATACGATACTCGCCTTTGCTGCCGTCATGCTGATCCTCAGCCTGCTGATCACCGTTACCGTGCAGGCCGTCGTGTCCCTTACCGGCCTCCGAGGGCTGAACTTGATCTGGGCCGTCACCGAAATCCTCAAAAGGGCAGATGAAAAAGACGCCAACGACCCTAAGCGACGCGCCAAGAATCTCCTGAATGATCCAATACTTGCCCCAAGTGGCAACATCTTCATGCGAGTGTTCAACGCCGTGAGGAAACAGCTGGGGTCGGTAGACGAATGGAAACGGCCCCCCACGGAAATCAGCAAGGAAGATCTCATCCTACTCCTGAAACATTCTAAAAAGACGATTGACGAAGAAGCGATCGGTCGCTGGTATGACGTCGCCATGACTTCTGCCAAGTCCCGCTACAAGCTTCGGAGTCGCTGGATCACGGTGCTCGGTGCCTTCGTGCTCGCATTCCTGTTCCAGGTCAATTCCCTCGATATCCTCGACAAGCTGCAGAACGACAAAGCCCGGGCCCTCGTCATCGCGCAGATTCCCAACATCAATGCGCTGTATGAGGAGGACGCGGAAAAGGCAGCGGTCAAAGTCAGGATCGACTCCGTGCTCGCCGCAGTAGACTCGAAGGTCATCCAGTTCGATTTCATGACTCTCTGGCCGCTGAACGGAGAGAACCTCGAAAAGGCGTGGGGAGAAGCAAGGAATGAGTTTCCCGGGAAGATGATGACGCTGCTCTTGCTCAGCCTTGGTGCGCCTTTCTGGTACGGTGCGATCGGCAGCCTAGTTGGGTTCCGGTCTTCCCTCAAGCCCAAGCAACCGGAAGATACGAAACCGAAGAAGTCCGGAAACGAGGAAGGCGATGGTTAAACAGCGCGTCTAGCGGCAGGTCCGGTCAAGGACCCTAATGGGTCACAAAAAGCCGCTCATGATGGTCGCGAGTCCGAGGAAGCTGAAGAAACCGACGACGTCGGTGACGGTCGTCAGAACGATCGACGCCGCCTGCGCCGGATCCTGTCCCAGCGTCGTAAGAACCATGGGGATGGTCGCCCCGGCCAAGCCGGCAATCGTCATCGACAAGACCATCGCAATCGAGATGACCGCCGCCAGGCCAATCGAGTCACTCCAGATCAACACGGCGAGTCCCGTGACGAGCGCGACGGCAATCCCGTTTATGAACCCCACAGACAACTCCTTGCCGCCGACCCGAAACCACTGGCTGACACGAATTTCGCGCAGTGCTAGTCCACGCATGGTGACCGCCAGCGCTTGCGCACCGGTGTTTCCAGATTGGCCCGCCACGACCGGCAGCAGAACCGCGAGCGCCGTAAATTGGGCAATGGTACTCTCAAACAGACCAACGACCGCGGCGGCGAGAAAGGCAGTGAGCAAATTGATTTGAAGCCACGGGAGACGACGTTTGACGGCAAACGGGACCGGCGATAGCGCGCGCTCGTCACGGCTTGCGCCAACCATCTTCTGAATGTCTACGCTGAGCTCTTCCGCGGCTGCCGTGACGAGTTCCGGGTACCGAATCACCCCGATCAACCGTCCCTCAAAATCGACGACCGGCACGCTGCTGACCCGCCCTTCTTCGACGATTTCAACAACCTCGGTCTCAGGGGCCGTCGCAGGAACGCTGGTCGTATCCGCAATCATCAACGTCTCCAAGCGGGCGTTCGGGTCGGCCACGGCAAGATCCAGCACGCGCACACGCCC
>JBFIZG010000129.1:0-8710 GCA_041604955.1 Gemmatimonadales bacterium
CCGCACGGGGTCGGTGTCGTCATCGAAGCCTATCACTTGTGCATGATGATGCGCGGCGTGGAAAAACAACATTCCAAGACGGTGACGAGCGCGCTCCGGGGGACCTTTCTCGACGGCAACACTCGGGACGAGTTCTTACGGCTTGCTCATGGAGGGAGCTGGCTGGTTTGAACGATCTCGATGGCCGCGTGGCCGTCGTGACGGGCGCCAGCCGGGGAATCGGACGGGCCACCGCGGAGCTGTTTCAGACCCGGGGAGCCCGCGTGGTCAGACTGTCGCGATCGCTGGCGAACACCGTGTCCGAGCGATTCGTGGACATCACCTGCGACGTGACGAGCGACGACGACGTTGCCGCTGCCGTGGCAAAGGTCGTCGAAGAAACGGGTGGACCGGATATCGTCGTCAACAGCGCCGGCGCCTTTTCGTTGAAACCCGCGACGGAAACGACCGCCGAGGAGGTGAACCAACAGCTTGCCGTAAACCTCGTCGGCCCTTTTCGACTCGTGCGCGCGTTTCTGCCGTTGCTCGTTCAACGAAGGCGGGCTCATGTCGTCACCATTGGGAGTATCGCCGATTACCAGCCGTTGCCCGGTAACGCCGCCTATGGCGCCAGCAAACAGGGACTTCGCGCGCTCCATGAAATTCTCGCGGCAGAACTGTCAGACGGTCCGGTCCGGTTTACTCTCGTTTCGCCCGGCCCCACGGACACCTCGCTGTGGGACCCGCTCGACCCGGACGGACGGAGGGACCTACCAAATCGGGAGCAGATGATGGCGCCCGAGGAAGTCGCGGCCGCGGTGCTATTTGCCGTCACGCGCGCTCCCACCACCAATATCGACCTCATTCGCATGAATCCAGCGTAACGCCCATCGATGTTTATCGAACTCGCGGAGCATCTTCGGTGTCCTGCCGATCACCCTGAAGCGTATTGTGTACTCGCTCCGGAGGAAATGGACGGCCGTGACGTTGTCCGCGGAACGGTCGGATGTCCGGCGTGCCGACGGGAGTACTCCATAGAACATGGCGTCGTGGCGTTCGGCAGTCACCCGCTGGTTCGCGCGGGCGACCGATCGGACGACGTGCTGCACCCCGCGCTCCCCGACGAGTCCGCGGCTCAGGCGCTTCTCTCGCTCGACAGTCCCGGGGGGTACGTGGTGTTGCTCGGGTCAGCGAGTCGCCTCGCCGCCAAACTCGCGGCACTCGTTGAAGGCGTTCACCTCATTGGAGTCAATGTACCTCCAGATGTGCATGTCACACCGACAATGAGTGTGTTGACGGCGCCGTCGACAATTCCACTCCGGACATCGGTGGCGCGCGGCGTCGTCGTGCCGGCGGAGTTTGCGACGAACCCGTGGCTGCGTGAGTCCGCTCGCGTGATCCGTCGTGGGGCGCGGGTGGTGTGTCCGGTTGATGCGGAAGCGGTGCCTGAGTTGCGGCAGGTGGCCTCGGCCCCCAACCTCTGGTTGGGCGAGCGAACCTGACCTAGTCGTCGTACAACGCGTCGATTCGGTCTCGGTATCGTTCTTCGACGACGCGGCGCTTGACTTTCAGAGTGGGAGTGAGTTCCCCGGCCTCGACCGAAAAGTCACGCTCGATGACGAGCACTTTCTTGGGTTTCTCGAAGTTCGCGAGGTCGCGTAAGCTACCCATCACCTCGGTTTCGATCTTCGTGACGACGTCGCTCTGTTGAAGGAGTGCGCCAGGTTCGATCGCCAGGTTCCGGTCCTTCGCCCATTGGCCCAGCGCCTCGATGCTGGGAACGACGAGGATGCTGGGGAACTTCCGGCGATCGCCAATCATGACCGCATTGAGAATGAATGGATTGGCCTTGACCATGTTTTCGATCGGTTGCGGCGCAATGTTCTTGCCCCCGGCGGTGACGATGATATCCTTTTTTCGGTCCGTAATCGTGAGATACCCGTCATCATCCAGTTTCCCGATGTCTCCGGTGTGTAGCCACCCATCCCGGTCGATCGCCTCGGCTGTCGCGTCCGGACGGTTGTAATATCCCTGCATGATGTTTGGGCCGCGGGCCAGCACCTCGCCGTCGGGCGCAATCGTGATCTCCACGTTGGGAAGCGCCCGACCAACAGATCCGATGCGAGGGGCGTCAAACGGGTTCACGGAAATGACCGGCGCCGATTCCGTGAGGCCGTACCCTTCCAGAATCGGGAGCCCCGCCGCGTAGAAGAATCTCGCGATTTCGGGCGACAACGGTGCGCCTCCCGAGACGAAATACCGGATCCGTCCACCCGTTCGCGCCTGCAACTGGGAGAACACGAGCCGGTCCGCAAGCCGTTTCTTGAGACCGACGAGTGTCGGAACGGTCTCCTTCCGTAGAACGAAATCCGCCCACGTCTCCGCGGTCTGACGGGCCCAAAAGAAGATGCGGCGCTTGACGGCGCCGCCGGCCATCGCCGCTTCGAGCACGCGACCATACATCTTTTCGAACAGCCGAGGCACCGACACCAACACGGTTGGTCGCACGTCCTGGAGGTTTTGCGGTACGGCGTCGATGCTCTCGGCATAATTGATGGTCACCCCCGCAAAGATCATCGTGTAGTGGCCGCAGGTCCGCTCGAAGGCGTGCGAAAGCGGAAGCAACGACAGGCAAGAGTCGTCGACACCCAACGGAAGCACGTCCAGCGCGCCGGTGACGTTGGCCGCGATGTTGCGATGGGTCAACATGACACCCTTGGGGGATCCCGTGGTCCCGGACGTATAGATCAACGTCGCGACGTCGTCAGGCTTGACCCGAAGCGCCTCTTGCCGATGGTCCGTGTGCGAGATGCCGGCCGCTCGACCCCGCTCGTACAACTGTTCGAGACTCGAGACGCCGTCTCCGCTGATTCCGCGCTCGAACGTGATGATGTGTTTGAGCGCGGGCAATCGGGACCGAACGGACTCGATTTTTCGATATTGTTCGATGTCGGAGAGGAAGAGTGCCTCGACTCCGGCGTCACTTAGCACGTAGGCCGTCTGGTCGGCCGGAAGGGTGGGGTAGATCGGCACGTTGGCCGAACCCAGCGCGAGGCTCGCGAAATCGGCAACGGCCCATTCGGGCCGATTGTGGGACACGATGCCGATGCGTGCGCTCGGCTGGAGCCCGAGGTGCCTCAGACCGGCCGCAGCGAGGGAAACCTGCTGGCTCAGCTGTTCGTGTGAAATATTCACCCACCCGTCATCAACCTTGTGTCGCAAGACCGCACGCTTGGACTTGAAGCGATCGCAGGCATCGAGGAAGCCCTGGGTCAGCGTGGTCGGTCGCGGGGATGGGTCGTCGCTCGTCACGGTGGGGCGCTCTCGAACAGAATGACGAACCGGATCGGTGAGCCGGCGACCGACTCGAGGCTGGCGTCGATCACCGCGCTGTCGGGTAACGATCCCTCGCTCAATCGGCGAACCACGGCCGTGGCCAATCCCACGCTGTCCGTTCGCACGCTGATCCGATATGGGTCGGGTCCCGGGACGGTATCGCTGTGTGTGACGAAGAATCCCTGTGCCTCGGCGCTTCCCGGTGACGGGAACGTGAGCGCAAAGACCACGTCCTGTCCCTCGAGCGGCATGGGGTTGGGTGGCGCGACAGTCAGGTCCAAGACGACAACACTCATACGCGGTGACTCCGTCTCGGACTGAGTCAACGTGAGCCGTTCGTCTCCGGCCGCCGCAAGCGAATCCGGTATCACCGAGACGACTGTGATCGTGATGGGACCCGAACGAAGGTTCTCGACGCGCGCTTGCACCCGGCCGGCGCCGGGTTGAATGGCCGACACCAAACCGGTGGGAGCCAACGTGAAGCCAACCTGTCCGCTGTCGACGTCGACCAGTTCCCAGGTGATCGTGGCATCAGTGACCGGGTCCCCGAACCCGTCGAGCGCCGTTGCCATGAGCTGCAACGAGCCTCCCTGTTCGACCGTTTGGGTCGCTCCACCCAGAACCTCGAGCGCGATGACGCGGTTCAGGTCGGTCGTGAGCGTGGAACACGCCGCCAGGGTCACGGCGAGGAAGGGGCCGACTCTCAGGAATCCTCCCCTGCCGAAAGCTCGGCCAAGGCCGACTGCGCATGCGCGATCCATTTTTCCGCGTCGGGTCCGCGGGGCGGTCGCTCGAGAAACGTCTGGAGGTGCACGGCTGCCTGCGCCGTGTCGCCGCGGTTCAACAGGAGAAAGGCCAAACCGTAGTGGGCGCCGGCCAACGTCGGATCTATCTCGAGCGAGCGACGATAATACCGAATTGCCTCGTCATGACGTTGGGTCTTGGTAAACGCAATTGCCATGTTCTGAAGGACCCGAGGGTCTCCCGGGTGATCCCGCATGGCAAGACGGTACGAGGTGAGTGCGGCGTCGTAATCACCCTGCCGCTCCAAGGCCAAGGCCTCGTTGAGATAGTCCAGCCGCTGAGGTTTGAGCGCCCCTCGTGGGCCGCGTCCGAAGAGGCGGTTCCAAAAACGCATCGACGGGGCAAGATACCGAAGCGCCAGGCGCCAGGCAACGAGTGGCCTGATTCAAACCGGGTACGGTCCCCTGCCGGTCGTCGCCGGTATGCGCTAGACTAGAAGGATCATGACCAACCCGCCTACGGATCCCCAGCAGGGCAGCGTCCTCGAAGTCGACTGGGCCCTCTTTGGAGAATTGTGTCGCGCGCTCGCCATGCGCGTGGCCGGAAGCTACGACCCCGAGCTGGTCGTGGGGATTACGAAGGCGGGCGTTATCCCCGGCGTCGTCGTCGCGTCCATCCTACAGCGCGATTTCGTCTCGATGGGGGTGACACGGCTCGGCACGGCGACACGGCCCACGTTGATTACCGAGCCACCACCGGTCGTCAAGGACCGCAAGGTGTTGATCGTCGATGAGACCTGTGATTCTGGGGAGACGCTCAAGCTCGCGACATCCGCCGTGCGGCGGTTCGGGCCCAGGGAAGTCCGCACCGCGGTCTCGTTCCGGACGGGACCGCACGATCCCGACTTCTATGCGATGACGACCGAAAGCTTCATTGTGCTCCCGTGGGATCGCGAAGTGATTGTGGCCGGGGAACTGGTGGTCCGCCCTGATTACGTCGGGCGTATAGAGGAAATCGAACGATAGTTCTGCGCCGAGATCAGCCGGCGAGAGCGGACTCGTAGTCCTGTCCACTCATCATTGCATCATAGACGGCGCCCATCGTTTCCGGTGCACCGATCAGGAAACGGCAGCGGGGCTCCGCACGTGTGCGGCATTCGACCTCCATCACGGCGACCGGCATTTCGGCTAGCCGAGAAATGAAATCGGCGAACATTCCCGACGCGAGGTAACACGATGGCAGCGACGCACCCGCCGCCGGCTCCGCCTCGGCCCAATCGGTGGACGTGATGGCCAGACCGGCACTCCCGATCTGCGTGACCGTGACCCCTCCCCACCCGAGTGCCTGGAAGAACGCCGAGAGCACGTCCTCGAGGGCTTCGGCGTCGAGTTCCCCCGGATCAGTCAAACCGGTGTGCTCGGGCAGCCACTTGAGAAACGTGCCATAGATCTGTTCCCCGGCAGCATATCCGGCTTCCTGCAAGCACGTCGCGGCTTCCTCACCCAATCCGCGGCCAAGGACGCGCCGCAGCGCATGGATGGTTTGTCTACCCACGAGGAGCAAGTTGTCGTCAGCCGGGATGGACGTCGTCATGTGAATCCGATGCATAATGACGCCGTGAAACATACCTCACCAGTCCCGGATAGGCCATCGTGAAATCCGCGTAACGAATCGACCGGCCCTCGACGGAGTACCGGGAAGTTGCTAAGATGGAAGAACGTGTATTGTCCGGACCGAGCTCTGGTATCACGCACGCGACCACCCGGCGGGCGTCGTGAATCGCAAGAGAGGATTGGGTATGAAAGAGGAAGATAAGGACCTCGAACTCGTCGAGGACGACATCGAAGAACTCGACGATGACGAAGATGCCTACGAGGACCGGCTCTCGGGCGGCGCTGGGTTTGTGTTTGGGTTCGTGCTCGGCGCCCTGGTAGGCGCGGGCGTCGCCCTGCTGACGGCGCCGGACCGCGGCAGCGTTGTCCGCCGCCGGATTCGGACGCGCCTGAACGATTTCCAAGACGAAGCCCGTGATCAGATTGGCGACTGGCGTGACGAAGCCCGCCGCGAAGTCGACAAGCAGCGGCGGCGGATTCGAAAACGCCTGCACAGGTATCGCGAGTAAACCGCTCCTTCCGGCTGCTTCACCGCTCTTCCACGACATCTCGTGGTGCAAGGCTCCTGGCGCTCCGACGCCCACACTCGCACGAGTCGGCCAATGCTCACGGTGAAGGCAAATGCACGTCGTACCTCTAATTGAGCGCAAGCGCGACGGCGGGACACTCACGCCGGAGGAGTGGTCCGGATTGATCGGCGCCTATACCGCCGGCCAGGTTCCCGACTACCAGATGGCGGCCCTGCTCATGGCCGTCTACCTAAACGGCCTCACTGCGCGTGAACTCGCGGTATTGACGGACACGATGCTCGAATCCGGCGCGTCCCTGACGTTCGATGACGGTGTCCCGCCGCGTGTCGACAAGCACTCGACGGGTGGCGTCGGCGACAAGGTTTCGTTGGTACTCGCGCCGCTCGCGGCCGCGTGTGGTGTCGCTGTTCCCATGATGTCGGGGCGGGGGTTGGGTCACACGGGTGGCACGCTCGATAAGCTCGAGGCCATTCCCGGGTTCCGTACGAATCTCACACTCAAGGAGGCGCGGCAGCAGGTCGAGCGGATCGGGTGTGCACTGATTGGCCAGACCGAAGAAATCGCGCCGGCCGACCAAAAGCTCTACGCCCTGCGTGACGCAACGGCCACCGTGGAGTCAACTCCTCTGATTGCGGCGAGCATCATGTCGAAAAAGCTCTCCGAAGGACTCTGCGGGCTCGTGCTCGACATCAAACGCGGAAGCGGGGCGTTCTTGACGGAACTCGAAGAGGAACTCGAACTCGCGAGGACCATGATCGAGCTCGGGGAAGAGCGCGGGTGTCCGACGGTCGCGCTTCTGACAGCCATGGACCGTCCCCTTGGGCACGCGTGCGGAAATGCACTCGAGACGGCCGAAGCCATCGACGCGCTCAAGGGGAATGGACCCTCCGACTTGATGGACATCGTGTTTCGACTCGGAACTGAAATGCTGCTTCTCGCCGGCGTCCAGCCGGATGCCACCGCCGCCAGGGCAACGCTGGAGCACGCGGTTTCGTCCGGTCGGGCGCTCGACAAATTTCGCGAGGTCGTCGAGGGGCAGGGCGGGGACCCCACGGTCTTGGACGATCCCGCTGTACTTCCGCAGGCGGACGTCGTCGAAGTCTACGAAGCTCCGGCCGCCGGATTCGTCTCCCGAGTCGAACCGCGGACGATCGGGAAGGCGATCGTGGCGCTGGGTGGGGGCCGGGAGAAGAAGGAAGACTGCGTGGATCCCGCGGTGGGGTTTGTGATCGCGGCGAGGCCGGGTGACCGAGTCGACCGGGGACAACCGATTGCATCGATGTTCGTGCGGGGTCCGGAGCAACTACGAACCGCGCGGGAGGCCTTGGAGACTGCGGTCGACGTGTGTCCCACACCTCCCGACCCGCCCCTCCCCATGATTTCGCATCGTGTGACCCGTCAGGGCGTCGAAGAGCTCGTCTGAATCCCGGGATCAGCGCGGCGGGGCCGGGGGCGGGGGAGCGCCCGGTCCCCAATCCGGGAGATGGTCGTCCGCTTCCTCCGGCGACGTGGTTGAGTCGAGTTCGCTGACCTCCCGTTCGGCCTGATCGAGGACGTCTTCGTCAATGTCGTCGGGATCGGAGCGGTGCCGGCGGTAAAACGCCGCACGAGTGCGCCCTCGCGACACGAGCGCCAAAAAAACCATGAGCAGCAGTAGGAGCAGGAGCCAACTCGGCATCTCTCGGCGCCTGGGTTGGGCGGGCTGGGCTAGAGGTCGTCCAGCGGGTCGGTGCCTCGCACGAGTACGAGGATCGCCGCTTGAGGAATCACGAGATATCGTGTGTTTTCGAAGGTGATCTCGACGGAGGCCTTCCGGAAGAACAGTACGTAGTCGCCCACCCGAGCCTGGGTGGGCACGTACCGGACTTCATTCATGGAGAGTTTCCACGGCTCTTCCGGGAGTTCGGTCGGCTCGGGAACGGCGGTGCCGGGCCCGGTTGCCACGATTCTACCGCCCTGGACCGCCTGCCGGTCCACCGCACTCGGCGGCAGGTACAGGCCGACATGGGTCCGTTCCTCGCCCTCCTCCGGGACCACGAGCACTCGGTCGCCGACGACGATCAGTTCCTTCTTCCGGCTTGGCATCTGTCAAATACAACAGCGATGACGGTACCTGCGCCAGGGTCCGAGACGTGCGGCGGGTGATTCACGGGATCCGGTGGGCGGGCCGGGGAAGCGCGACACCCCGCTGGTGCGGCTACCAGTTGACGTCACCTTGCATTGGGTGGAAGTTTACCGTCCGCTTCTTTGCACCCTCAAGGATGGACGGTCATGGCCGCACTTTTCAGTAAGCAAAAGAACGTCACCGTGGAGGAACTCCCGGAGGTTCTTCGCCAACTTCTCAAGGAAACTCAACAGGAAAAATCGGAGCTCGAAGTCGTCTTGGAGCGGTTGTCCTCGGCGGCAAACGTCGTGACCGGATTCGAAGAGAAGCTTGCGACTCTCGGGGGTCGGTTGGAAGACGTGGAGCGTCGTTCGGAGGAAATGGGGGACCTGGCGCGCCAGGCG
>JBFIZG010000130.1:0-8706 GCA_041604955.1 Gemmatimonadales bacterium
AGAATCCGGCCACGTCGGGTGCGCTCGAAACTCGTGCGCGTGTTTGCCCGGCACGTTCCCCTCCACCAGACTCGAGAAAGATCGTGAACGCAAGCCAGCTTTTTGTGCAGTGCCTCGAAAACGAAGGCGTCACGCGTATATTCGGGGTGCCCGGAGAGGAGAACGCCGATTTTGTGATCGCGTTGGACGAGTCCTCGATCGAATTGATTCTCACGCGGCACGAGCAAGGCGCGGCATTCATGGCAGAGGTATTTGGTCGTCTGACCGGACACCCAGGTGTGTGTCTCGGCACTCTTGGACCGGGGGCGACCAACCTGATCACCGGCGTCGCGGATGCAAACATGGATCGCGCACCGATGCTCGTACTGACCGGACAGGGCGCATCGACACGTCTGCACAAGGAATCCCACCAGATCATGGACGTGGTGCGGATGTTCGAACCGGTTACAAAGTGGGCGCAACGCATCATTCACCCCGATAGCATTCCCGAAGTCGTGCGGAAGGCCGTCCGCCTGTCACGTTCGGAGAAGCCGGGCGCCTGCCACATCGAACTGCCGGAGGACATCGCCAAAGAGGAAACGACGGCCAACCCCCTCCCCGTACATCGATTCCGGCGCCCCGGTCCCGACGATAAGATCGCCGATCACGCGTTCGAGCTCATCCGCAGTGCGAAGCGGCCAATCATCATTGCGGGAAACGGTTGCATTCGGAAGCGTGCCAGCAAGCAGCTGCGACGGTTTTGCTCGCGAACCGGAATTGGAGTGGTGAGTACCTTCATGGCGAAGGGCTGCGTGGACGTCGATGCAGACTATTGCCTGTTCACGATCGGACTCCAGGCGAAGGACCTGGTTGCGTGCAGCGTCGATGCCGCGGATCTGGTGATCACGATCGGGTATGACATGGTCGAGTACCATCCACGGCTCTGGAACGAGGGAGGGCGCAAAGACATCGTCCACATCGACTTCCTGCCGGCCGAGATCGATGCGAACTACAATCCAGCAACGGAGATGGTCGGCGACATCGCGCACAGCCTCTGGATGCTAAACCAACGGACCGCAGCCGACCCACCGACATTCGACTTGTCACAGCAGTCGGCGGTGCGGCGGGAAATGCTCGAGGAACTCGCACTCCACAACGACGATCGGACCGAGGGGTCGATTCGTCCGCAAAAGGCTATCTGGGATGTGCGCCGCGCCTTAGCGCCGAATGATATTCTCCTGTCGGACGTCGGTGCGCACAAGATGTGGGTGGCGCGACACTACCACTGCCACGAACCGAATACCTGCCTCATCCCAAATGGATTCTGCTCGATGGGGTTTGCGCTCCCCGGCGCGATTGGCGCGAGCCTTGTGGTCCGCCACGAACTGGACGGCGGACCGCCGGATCGGAAAGTGCTTGCTTTGTGCGGGGACGGCGGATTCCTGATGAACGTGCAAGAGATGGAGACGGCGCGCCGGTTGAACTCCGACATCACCGTCCTGGTATGGCAAGACAACAGCTATGGGCTGATTGCATGGAAACAAGACAACGAGTTTGACCGGCACATCGATCTGACGTTTGGGAACCCCGATTTTGACAAACTCGCGGACGCGTTTGGCTGGTCGGGCATCCGAGTGGAACGGAGTGTCGACCTGGAACCTGCGCTCCGAGACGCCCTTCAGACCGAAGGACCGGTGCTGGTAACCATGCCCGTGGATTACGGCGAGAACCACATTCTCTCCGAACGGCTCGGCAACATCGCGTGTCCGATCTAGTGGTTTGGTCCGTTACTTCCTTACAGCGCACGCCGGAAGCAAGCCAATGACGACGCTCCCCCAGCAGAGGCCGCTCTATCTCCCACCACTCTACACGTTCGCTGAGAACGGGATCTCGTACGCGGTAGACCACGGCACGCCGAACTGGATCGCGGTGGATGCGGCGGGACACGAGTTGCTCACGACCCTCCTCGACGGTCCCAAGCCGCTCACCCCTGCCACACTCGTTTCGCGATACGCCGCAACCCACGGCCTCGAAGCGGGCAAGGCATGGGTGCACGTTCATGACTTCCTCCACGCGCTGGACCGGGCAGGCATGCTCTTCGATCGTCCGGTCGCCACTCCACCGTACCCGGGTCGTGCAGCGCTCATCGCTCCGGACGGGCTCCGCGAGCTGTGGCTGCAGATCAACAACGCGTGTAACCTAACATGCACGCACTGCCTGGTCTCGTCCGGACCGGGCGAGCATCCCGGCCTGCCTCTCCAACGCCTCGTCCAGCTCGTCGACCAAGCGTGCGCGCTCGGTCTCGAGCGACTCTACGTGACCGGCGGAGAACCACTCATCCGGAAAGACCTATTCCGTCTCATTAGACACACAACCGACGCGCGGGATGTCGAGGTGATCGTCCTGACCAACGGAACCGTAGTCCGCGGCCCGATCGAGACCGGTCTCGCGACACTCGACCCAACCAAGGTGCGCTTTCAGGTGTCGATTGATGGCGCGTGCGCCGAAACCAACGATCGAATTCGCGGACAAGGCATGTTCGCCAAGGCGCTCCACGGGGCTCGTGTCCTGGCCGACCTCGGCTTTGATGTGTCACTGACGACCGTGGTCACGCGGGCAAATCTCCCTGAGTTGACTGGAATCACGGCGCTCGTGCAGTCGATGGGGGCAACCAGTCAGCATCTCATGTGGTCCCACAAGCGGGGGCGAGCGGCGACAAGCACCGATGGGCTCTTCCCCGGTGTCGACAGCCTGCTCCCCGGGGTGATGCGTACGGTCGAGGCCGCAGAGCGCGCGGGCGTCCTGCTGGACAACGTCGAGTCCGTGAAACGCCGCGTGAACGGCGTGCCCGGTGTGAAGTACGACCTCGGTAACGGCGGTTGGGACTCGCTCTGTGTGTACGCCGACGGCATGGTGTACCCGACTGCCGCGCTTGCCAACGTGCCGGCGCTTGCCTGCGGCGACACCGCCGATCACAGTCTCGAGCAGATTCTCGCCCGTTCGCCGGTCGTTCGGCGGCTCCGCCAGGCCAGCCTCGCAGGAAATCCCTCGATGATAGACGACCCATATCGGTTTTTCACGGGCGGAGGGGACTGGGAGCACGCGTGGTGGGCGACGGGCGGAGATATCACCGGAAGCGACCCGTACTATCCCATCTCGGTCGCACTCATCCGACACGTGATGACGACCATCGGAGAGGAAAAACTCCGGCGTCGGAATGTCCGGTCCGGGTACGACGCGCCACTCGTGCTGCACGCTATGGGTGAGGGAACGATCGCATGTGGGACGGCCGATGGCGCGGCCGCTGAACGACCGGTGCACACACTCCATTCAAATTGTGTTCTATCGTTTGATGTCGACAAGCCGCGCGCGCAGGTGCGTGAGTTCTACGGTGAGGCGGCCGAGACTCCGCAGACCGAATTGTGTTGTCCCACGAAATACGACGATGCCTCCGTCAGCCACATTCCGCGGGAGGTGCTCGACCGGTTTTACGGGTGCGGATCGCCGATGACGAGCGCGCGTATCGAGCCGAGGGAGACCGTGGTCGATCTGGGTTCCGGGGCGGGCATCGACGTCTTTATCGCCGCGAAGCTCGTGGGACCGAAGGGACGTGTCGTGGGAGTCGACATGACCGGTCGCATGCTTTCCGTCGCCCGGGAAAATCAGCCGAGGGTGGCGGCGGCGCTTGGCTACGACGTCGTCGAGTTCCGCGAAGGATTCCTGGAGCAGATCCCCGTCGACACGGGTACGGTCGACCTCGTGACTTCCAACTGCGTCGTGAACCTGTCGCCGGACAAACCCCGAGTGTTCGAGGAAATCTGGCGAATTCTCGCCGACCACGGGCGGATCGTCATCTCCGACATCGTGAGCGAGCGAGAGGTGCCGCCGCATTTGAAGGTGAATCCGCGGTTGTGGGGGGAGTGCCTGGTTGGTGCGCTCACCCAGGAAGAGTTCATTGCGCAGCTCGAGCGTGCGGGATTCTACGGTCTGACCGTGCTCAGACGTGCGTACTGGAAGGACGTCGAAGGGTATCGGTTTTTTTCGGTCACGGTTCGGGCGTTCAAGTTCGAGAAGAAGGACGGCTGCGTGTTCAAAGGCCATCGGGCGGTGTACCTGGGACCGGGGAAAGCTTTGATCGACGAAGAGGGTCATCTCTTCTCTCGGAACGAACCGTACGACATCTGTACCGACACGGTTGCCAAGCTGATGCGTGCGCCATATCGGGACATGTTCGCCATCCTAGAACCCGGGGCCGATTCGAGCAGCTACGCCTGTTGTACATCGGATGGGGACTGCTGTTAGATGCCACGGTGTTGAAACGTCTTGATCGACCGCGTCTTGATCCCGTTTCAGTCGAGCGTATCTTATGCCGACAAGCAACCCATCATCGTCCTTCTACGATTGCCAAGCCATCTTCCAAACTCCAAAGGACATGTCGCCATGCGGAACCGAACACCGAGACCGTGGTCGGTCGAACTCATGCTATTTCCCGCCGTTCTCGCCATGTCAGCGTGCGTTGGCGAACAGATAGCGGACGAGGCTGATCTCGCCGCCAGGGCGCGGGGCATTCACGAGCGGGTGATCACGCTCGATACGCATGACGACATCAACCCGGCCAATTTCACGGCCGAACGAAACTATACGATGGACCTGCCGACACAGGTCACACTCCCTAAGATGGAAGCCGGGGGGCTGGACGTATCGTGGATGATCGTGTACGTCGGTCAGGGTGAACTGACCGAAACAGGGTACGCCGCAGCGAACGCGCAGGCCATCGCGAAGTTCGACGCGATTCATCGGCTTACGAAGGAGATTGCGCCCGATCGAATCGAGTTGGCGCTTACATCCGCTGATGTGCGGAGGATCGTGGCTGCCGGCAAGAAGGTGGCGATGATCGGGATCGAGAATGCCTACCAGGTTGGGACCAACCTCGACAACATTCGAGACTTCCACGAACGCGGTGGCCGCTACATGTCCCTCGCCCACAACGGGCACAGTCAGTTCTCCGATTCCAATACCGGTGAAGGATCAGGGGAGTGGCTACACCACGGGCTGAGTGACCTCGGGCGGCAGGCGATCGCGGAGATGAACAAGTGGGGCATGATGATCGACATCTCGCACCCGTCGAAAGAGTCGATCATGCAGACGTTCGAATTGACGCGGGCGCCGGTCATCGCCTCGCATTCCGCGGCGCGAGCGCTCAGCGATCACAGTCGGAACCTCGACGACGAGCAGCTTCTTGCCCTCAAGGCCAACGGCGGTGTCGTGCAGACGGTGGCGTTTCGGAGCTATGTGCACGGGGCGAAGAATACCGCCCACCAGGAGGCGGCCAACGCCGTGATGGAAGCGGTCGCCGAAGAGATGGGATTCGAACTGATCCGCGGCGGGCGCCGAGCCCTACGTGACCTGAGTCAGGAAGAGCGGGAAGCGTACCTCACGGGACTTGCGGAGGTGCGGGCGGCCGCCGCAAACCGGATCGCGACGGAGGTGAATCCGGTCGCGCCACCGGTCGACGTCGCCGACTTCGTCGATCATATCGACTACATGGTCCAGTTGATCGGCATCGACCATGTCGGCATCAGCTCCGATTTTGACGGGGGTGGGGGCGTGGAAGGCTGGAACGACGCGTCGGAGACGTTCAACGTCACGCTGGAACTGGTTCGCCGCGGGTACACCGAGGAAGAAATCGGGAAGCTATGGAGCGGGAATCTTCTTCGCGTGTTGGACGAAGTGCAGCGGATCGCTGCGGAAATCCAGAACAGCGAGTAATCCACGGGCTGGGTCAACGCGTAAAAAACGAAACGCCGACAATTCCGGCCAGATCGTTCCGGCCGGCAAATTCCTCGTTGCCAAACGCGTGACCAAACACCAACTCCAGCCGGAGCGCGAGCCGCTCTAGGAGCCAAATCTTACCGCCGACACCCGCGCCGAGCCCAATCTGTGACGCCCGCTTCCCCGTATCACTCACATTCAACGTCACGAGTGGCCGCACGTATCCGCGGAATCGCGTGGGACGGCGTCGCAGGTGCAGAAGCGATCCTACGCCGAGCGTCACCTCCCAAAAATCGAAACCGTCAAAGTTCACGTACTCGAACGCCATCTGCGGTTCCACGGAGACCCGATCCGAGACGAAGAACCCGGCCCGAAGCGTCCGCACGGGCACGACAGCCGTAATGAGATTCCCGGTGAAATCCCCGCCGACGCTGAGGGCGTCAACACCCAGCTCGATCGATCCGGTCTGCGCCGTTGCACTGCTCGGCATCAACACTGCTCCTACCACCAGCGCTCGAACACACGTGAGACGCAGCGACATCGGTTCGTCTCCTTATCACTCAGTGGTGTGGGTCGCGACGAACAAGGGATCGCTCGAGAGCGCGCCCTTGACCGGCATGGTTCCGAGCGTCACTATCCCGCACAGGAATGGGGACCCTATCTCACTGAGTCAAGGAGGCCGCATGCGATTCAGCGCGCTTTGGTCGATCACTCTTTTGGCTACGATTGCCTGCAGTACGCAGCCAGCAGTCGATCTCGCTGCGGAACGGACGGCGCTGTTGAACGCTGACCGGGCGTGGGCCGCGGCGTACGCACAGAGCGCCAGTCCGCCGGACGCGTTTATCGCGCAGCTCGTCGACGATGCCTACCTGCTTCCACCCGATGCGCCATTGACCCAGGGCAAAGACGCCATTCGAGAGGTGGTTGCCGAGTTGGAGGGCATGCCGGGGTTCTCGGTCACGTGGGAAGCGGACGCCGCTGACGTGGGAAGCGGCGGCGACCTGGGATACACGATTGGTACGTATGAGATGAAAATGGACGGTCCGGACGGTCCGATGGCGATCGTGGGAAAATACATCACCGTGTGGAAGAAGCAGGCAGACGGCACGTGGATGGTCGCGGCCGACATGTTCAACGCTAACGGTCCGCCAACCCCGCAGATGTAACCGCCCTACCCCGCACCGCGAGGAACGGAGTGACCCAAGGCCGGCACGTGGGATGATCAAGTCTCCGTTCTTCCAAAAATACCTCCTGCCGGGATTCGTCTTCCAGTCGGTCGTCATCGCCGGCGGATACGGGACCGGTCGCGAGCTGGTGGAATTCTTCTTGTCCGCCGGCCCGCTTCCGGGCTTGCTGGCGATGCTCGTCTCGATGACGGTGTTCAGTGTGGTATGCGCCGCCACGTTTGCGTTCGCCCACGCATTCCAAAGCTACGACTACCGGACACTGTTCAAGCATCTGCTGGGCCGGGGCTGGTTTCTGTACGAGGTGATCTACTTTGCGCAGCTCTTGCTCGTACTCGCCGTCATCGCCGCGGCCGCTGGGGCGATCTTGCGCGAGGTCTTCTCGCTGCCCTATGCGGTAGGGGTCATCGGCATCATGATCGCGGTGGGATTCCTCACGTTCCGCGGCACCGACCTGATCGAGAAGTTTCTCGCCCGGTGGTCGTTCTTGCTGTACGCCGTGTACTTCATCTTCTTCGTGTGGTGTGTCGTCCGGTTTGGCAGCCAGATTGTTGGGAGCTTCACGACGCAGGCTCTGTCGCTTGGCTGGATTTGGGACGGCCTCCGGTACGCCGGCTATAATCTCGCGGTGATCCCACCGATTCTCTTCGTGATCCGGCACGCGCAGACGAGAAAGGACGCCCTCACTGCCGGAACGCTCGCCGGACCAATCGCCATCATTCCCGCGTTCTTGTTCTACTTCTGCATGGTGAGCCAATACCCTGCGATCCTCGACCGGCCGGTGCCCGCCAACTTTCTCCTCGACGTGTTGGGCTCCCGAGCCTTTCAGATCACGTTTCAGGTCATCCTCTTCGGCACGCTGATCGAGACCGGTACCGGGATGATCCATGGGGTGAACGAGCGGATCGCAGGTGTGTTCGAGGAACGGCGCCAAGCGATGTCTCCGTTCCTGCGACCCACTATCGCCATTGGGTTCTTGATCGCCGGCGCGCTCCTCGCGCAATTCGGGTTGATCGGTCTCATCGCGCGAGGCTACGGCACCATTACGGTCTTTTTCCTCGTGATCTACGCGTTGCCCATCGTCACGGTCGGCGTGTGGAAACTCGTGCGCCGCTAACCACCGCAAGATCCGGTCACCGACGTCGCGCCGGTTCCGCTCATCCTCGCAGGCTTTTGGCCCAGCCGTCGATGGGTCGATTCAGAAGGTTGCGTTGAACTGATGGGTAAACTTCACGACGAACGTGCGATTCACCGGCTCGAAGTTCGTCGACCGGACCACTTGTTCGATGTCATTGTATACGATGAACAGACCGGTTCCCGCCGTGTTCAACCAGCCAAATCGGATGTTGCTGGAGAGGTTCTCTGTACGGTCGTTGTACTGGATCAGCGACTGCACGTAGATGCGTGGCGTGAAGGAATATGCAAGCCGGAGGCTTGCCAAGGCGGTCTCGAAACTCCCCTGGACGAGATCGACATCGTCGTACGTGACGCTCAGGCCCGCGGCAAGCGTTTCGCCCGCCCGCGCCGTGAGGGTGGTCGCCGCGCGTTTCCGGTGTCCCGCATAGAACCCGCCGATTTGAATCGAACCGCTCAGAGCCAGCGGCGCGCTCCGGTTCGTATTATAGCGAAACAGCCACTCCAGGTTGTCGTACTGTCCTGGCGGAATGATGATCCCCGGGCTGATTTCGAACGGCTCCCGAAGTCCTTCCCGCGTCAAATTGACGGCCGGGAGTTGAAAGAAGGCACCGTCCGCGAACTCGAAGTGACTGTC
>JBFIZG010000131.1:0-8689 GCA_041604955.1 Gemmatimonadales bacterium
AGGATGCCGGCCATCTGATCCAAGCGGTCGTCGCGCAAAACGCCACCGTACACTTCAACTACCATGACGACGTGCCGCCGATCATGGCCGATCCCAACGGGTTGAGACAGGCCATCATGAATCTGGTCGCGAACGCATCCGAAGCGTTGGAGACCGACGGCGGATCCATCACCATTGCGACTGGTGTGATGGATGTGGATAGCAACTATCTGGCGACGACGTATCTCAACCATACGCTCTCCCCGGGTTCCTACGTCTACTTCGAAGTGACCGACACGGGAAAGGGCATGGATCGGGACGTCCAGACCCGGATGTTCGATCCATTCTTTTCGACCAAGGAGGGTGGGGGCGGTTTGGGTATGGCCAGTGTCCTTGGGACTGTGAAGACGCACAACGGGACCATCAAGGTCGACAGCAAGCCGGGTCATGGCACGACGATCCGCGTGCTCTTTCCGCGTCCTTCGCGTCGCTCCACCAGCTCGTAACCACATTCAGCTCCACCCCCGTCGAGCGTTCGTGAGCATCGTCGTACGTTGTGCCACCAAGGCCCATCGGGTCCGGCTCGATGGGAGCCGTTTCTGGGCTTCGGCGCGCTGCCCGCGCTGCAACACGGTCGTGGACCCCACGAGGCTCCGCAGGGTCGGGGCGTGGCTCCGCGATCGATACCGGACGTCGGCACCAACGAGGGCCGGCCGGCTGGTCTGGGCGGGAGCGTGGGCGTATCTGCTGCTCGCGCTCGTGGTCTGGGCCATGGTCTGGTGGGTCGGCGACCGGTGGTGGCTCGCAACCGTATTCTTGTTCGGCCCACGATGGCTGGTGCTGGTTCCCCTCGCCTTTTTTGTACCGCTCGCCGCGCTTCGGCGGACGCAGGTCCTCCCCGTGGTCGTGACGGCAATCATCCTGCTCGGACCGGTAATGGGATTCCGCGTCGGCTGGACATCATGGTTCGGGCGGTCGGACAGACCCGGCGACCTTCGTATCGTCACCTTCAATGCGGCCGGTTGGCGGACGGTCGAGCCGGGTCACCTGGACGCGCTCCTCTCGCTCCGACCGGATGTCATTGCGCTGCAAGAATGCTGGCCCGAGATTCCAGAGCCGTTACGCGCCACGAATTGGTTCCAGCATGATTCTGGCGGGACGCTCTGCTTGCTGAGCCGGTTCCCCATTGAGGAGGTCGCTCAGCAGGAACGGGAGTCGGTGGAATCTGCAGGGGGATCCGGTTGGGTGATTCGCTACGTGATTCGGACGCCCGCGACCCGCCTGACCCTCACCAACCTCCATCTCGACACACCACGGGCAGGTTTCGAACAGGTGCGAGCCGGCCGCCTCACCGAAGGCATGCGCGACCTGGACTCTAAATCGGTGCTCCGCGAAATTGAGTCCCGCCGCGCACGCCGCTGGGTCGACGAGGGTGGAGGGGCGTTCATCGTGGCGGGGGACTTCAACCTGCCGGTCGAGAGCGTGATTTATCAGCGTTATTGGGGCGGGCTGACAAACGCGTTTTCGCGTGCGGGGTTTGGGTTCGGCGCGACGAGGTTAAACGGGTGGATCCGGGTTCGAATCGACCACGTGCTGGTGGCGAAGGGGTGGAAGGTGTTGCGGAGTTTTGTCGGGCCCGATCTCGGGTCGGATCACCGGCCGCTCATTACCGACGTCCGATGGATCCCTTCAGACCGCGACGAAGGTTAGCAGGTCTCTTCCCAGGCGATCGCAAACCGACAGCGACAACCCGAGCACTCGACATAGCCCGGTTGCCCGTCGAGCCGGACGCGCGCGTGGCACTGCGGGCAAACGGCGTATCGATTCCCGAGGTCTTCGGGGGTTCCGCGGGCCGGGTTGTATTCGTCGGCCGCGTGGACCACGACGCCGCACCGCTCGGGCTTGAGACGTCGAATGTGCACACGGAGTCGAGGCACGCTGATCTTCTCGCCCCGGACGTCGAGGACAACGGTGTCGGGGGCGGTGTCATCGATAACGGGGTACCACGCGCCTCGGCGTAATCCGTCGATTCCGGGTGGCCGAACCCGAGCCCAACCGTGACGCTTCATTCCCTGTGCTCCTCCTGTACGCGCAGTCTGTCCCATGAATTCCCCTCCCATCCAGCCCATTTGGTGGGGACGGGGGCGTTTTCGTCGATCTACTATCTGGTGTGGTTCCACTGTTTTCTGTGATCCGCGTCCTAAATACGAGGAACAGGATCGCGGGAGGCGGCGGACGCGGTCGAGGACAGACACGCTCAGCGATTCGCGCGGGGTGAGCCCCGTCACCCGGTGCAGCATCGCCCGGGTGGAGCCACGCAACGCCGTCGACACCTCGGCCCGGGGGTCGGTTACGAAACAGGCGCGCCCGTCCCGCGGTCGCTCCACGTCCGACGAGTTCCGTTATCTTCCACGCTCCTTTTCTCAGCGGGACACGGAACCAGCGACGGGTGACGAATGATTCAGGTCACGGACCTTCACAAAACCTTTAAAGTCAGTCGCCGCCGCCGGCGCGAGCTCAACAACGGCCGGTCGAGCCGCACCCTCGAGGCCGTGAGCGGAGTGACGTTCGAGTGCCGACCGGGTCGGGTCTTTGGCCTCCTTGGCCCGAACGGGGCAGGGAAGACCACCACGCTCCGGATGATTGCGACGATGCTTCGGCCCACCAGCGGGAGCATTCTGGTCGCCGGCGTCGACGCCGTCGAGGCCCCGCAGCAAGTGCGCGAGCGCATCGGTTTCCTCACCGGAAACACCGGACTGTACGACCGTTTGACCCCGAACGAAATGGTACGGTATTACGCTAACCTCCATCAAATGGACTCGCGAGCATTCGAGGAGCGACGTCAGCAGCTGTTCGCGCTGCTCGACATGGAAGATTTCGCCGATCGGCGGATCTCCCGATTGAGCACGGGAATGCGACAGAAGGTGTCGATCGTTCGCACGATCATCCATGATCCCGATGTCATGGTCTTCGATGAACCGACGGCCGGACTCGACGTCATGACGTCGCGACGGATCGTCCAGCTGATCCGCGCCTGCCGCGACGATCAAAAGACCGTGCTGTTCTCGACCCATATCATGAGCGACGTGCAATTGCTTTGCGACGACATCGCCATCATCCATGAAGGCCGGTTGTTCTTCTGCGGAAGCAAGTCAGAGTTCGAGGCGCAGATGACCCAACCCAGCTATGAGGACGAGTTCGTGCACTTGGTAGGTGAGTCATGACGCGCCGCACCGTCACCATCATCAGGAAGGAACTGCTGGACGTTTTGCGCGACAAGCGGACGATTCTCACGATGGTGATCATTCCGTTGGTCGCTGTACCCCTTCTCATTACGGTGGTGCTCAAGATCAGTCAGCGTCAGCAGGACCGGCTGTCCTCGAGTGAAATCAGGGTTGGCGTCGTTGGCTCCGAGTACGCGCCTTTGTTGTCCGCCCAGCTGCGGGCCGACCCACTCATCTCGATCGATGAGACGGTACCCGAAAACGACGTCGAAGAACGGATCGTCGCGGACTCGATCGATGCCGGGCTGATCATCCCTCCCACGTTCATGGACCGCGTCGACGCGGACGAGCGGGCAACGGTGACGTTGGTGTTTCGATCGTCCAGCTCGTTTGGCGTGACGGAGAGACGGCTGCGGGACGCGATCGATGAGTACGACGACCAGATCGTCGCGGGCCGGATCCGCCGTCTGCAGTTGGACGAGTTTCTCTTCGATGCCATCGAGATCGAGACGCGAGACGTCTCCACGTTGAAGGAAGTGCTCGGGCGAACCGTCGGCGGGTTTCTTCCATACGTGTTCGTGTTGTTCATGTTCACGGGTGCGATGTACCCCGGCATCGACTTGGGGGCGGGCGAGAAGGAACGCGGTACCCTGGAGACCCTCTTGTGTTCGCCGGCCACACGCTTGGAAATCGTCCTCGGCAAGTTCTTCGTCGTCGCGTTGGCCGGCCTACTCTCCGCGATGATTTCCATGCTGGGCCTGTACCTTGCCGCCAGAAACGTCCCCGATCTGCCTCCGGAAGCGATGGAGGTCATTTGGGATATTCTGAATCTGAAGGTCGTGGCGATGATCGTGACGCTGTTGCTCCCGCTCGCCGCCTTCTTTTCGGCGGTGATTCTGGCTGGATCGATCTACGCCCGGTCGTTTCGGGAGGCGCAGAGTTCGCTCACCCCCCTGAGCTTCTTGATCATCTTCCCGGTGGTCATTGGTCTTCTGCCGGGCATAGAGCTCAACGTCAGGACGGCGATGGTCCCGATTCTCAACGTCTCGCTGGCCACCAAGGAAGTCATCGCGGGTACCATCGACATCCCGCTGCTGATCGTTTCATATGTATCGTTGTTTCTCTTGGCGGGTCTCAGCTTGTGGTTCGCTGTGAAGTGGTTCAGCAGAGAGGAAACCCTGTTCCGCTCGTAGCGGATCGCTCGCGAACGGCGGCGCCACTTCGTATTTTGTGTTTCGTGCACACTGGTCGGAGGCATCATCCGGAGGACACTATGAGGCGTTGGTCTGCAGCACTGGTCGTCCTGCCGCTGTTGATGGGTGGAGTGTCGGGGACGGGCTCGGACGAGGCATGGAATGTGGACCCGGTGCAAATCACCGAGTGGAAGGTCCCGTGGGAGGGGACGCGTCCGCGGGACCCCTATGTCGACCCTTGGAATCGGGTGTGGTTCTGTGGGCAGTCCGGGAATTACATCGCCATGCTCGACCCGAAATCCGGCGAGTTCAAACAATATGAAGTCCCGCCGGTCACACATCCCCACAATCTGATCATCGACGACGAGGGGAACGTTTGGTACGCCGGCAACCGGAACGCGCACATTGGGAGGCTCGATCCCAAAACCGGCGAAATCACCAAGTACGCAATGCCCGATGGCGTGCGAGATCCCCATACGCTCATGTTCAACCGAGATGGTGATGTTTGGTTCACGGCGCAGCAGAGCAACGTCGTCGGGAAGCTCACCGTCGCCACCGGTGAGGTGCAGGTTGTCGAAATGTCGACGCCGCGGGCGCGCCCCTACGGGATCGTGCTCGACTCTCGAGACCATCCGTGGATCGCCGTGTTTGCCGCCGATCGGATCGCAACGATCGATCCCGCGACGATGACGCTTCGGGACTATGTGCTGCCGCGCCCGGAAATCCGTCCGCGGCGCTTGGTCGTGACCTCCGACGATATGGTGTGGTACGTCGATTACGCGACCGGCACCCTCGGCAAGCTCGATCCGGGCACGGGGAAAGTGGTCGAATGGGCCGCTCCGGGCGGCGAAGAGTCCCGTCCGTACGCCATGGCGGTCGATCATCGGGACCGGGTGTGGTTCTTCGAAACGGGTCCGCGCGGCTCGCCGAATCGGTTGGTCGGGTTCGATACCAAGACGCTCGAGTTCTTTAGCACGACCGAACTCGAAAGCGGAGGCGGGACGGTTCGACACATGGTCTACCACGAGCCGACACGCTCGATCTGGTTTGGCACCGATACGAATACGATCGGAAGGGCTCAGATTCCGTGAACGAGTCCAGGGCTCCCTAACGTCGGTCGGGCGGCTCAATCATCAGCGCCGGGGCGCGTGAGCACGCGCCCCGTTTTCATTGTCACATCGGGAGTGATGCAGTATGGGATCAGCATTGGGACCGCCTGACCTCCGGATGGTCCGTCTGACGGCGCTCGTAGTCTACCTCGGAGCACTGCTGCTTGCCACGTTGGGTCCGGTTCGAGGGATCCCGCCCTCCTTTGTTGGTGCCGATAAGCTGGTGCACTTCGGTCTGTTCGGCGGGCTCGTCCCGATTCTCTATGTAAACCTCCCGTCCGCATCTCAGGCGCGTCGCCTCCTGCTGAGCGGCACGCTTGCGGTGGCGCTGGCGGCAATGGTGGAGTTGGTCCAAATTCCCTTGCCGCACCGGAGTGGGGATTCTTGGGATCTCGTGGCAGGATCGATCGGAGCCGTGTTCGCCGTGGTGCTGACCCCGATGCTGCTGTACCGCCTGCGCCGCCGGTGGGACACACGTCAGTCGGTTTTTTTGAGACGTCGAGGGTGAGTTTGGACGACAAGAGCGCGCATCCAATGGACGGCCGGCACCGGTATCCCCGGGGACGCTTGGGTGGGCGGCCGGAAAAGCCGGACGCTCCTCGGCGCCTGTACCATCCCCCGTTGGTTTCGCGGCCCTATCCGCCGCTTTTCGGGACGCCACCCCTCGCCGAGTCGCTGCTGGAACGGTTGTCCGAACCACCGCCGCCGGATCTCGTCTTCATCGTCGGGCCGGAAGGTACGATTCACTACTGCAATCGTGCGGCGGCCGACCGTTCCGACAGCGATGTGCTCGGCAACTCGCTGCTCGATTATATCGTTTCCGATGACCGCGAGACGGTGCGTCTCGCACTGGAACCGGTGTTTCGGGGCGACGGACCCCGTGGGTTCGACACCAAGGGGATGTCACCGTTTGTCGACGGCGCCGTGTACGAGTGCCGTGTCGCGCCCAACGAACGTGACGGACGGGTGGTGTCGGCAACGGTCATCGCACGGGACGTCACGGAATCGCGAGCCGCCGAGCAGCGACTGAAGACCGCCCGCGATCGGCTGCGCTCACAGCTCGATGCGAGCACGCAAGAAGTCAAACACCTGAAGGAACAACTGGTGGAACACGGTGCGCGTCGACTCGAGCGCGACCGTCTGCATGCCATTATCGACGCCGCCGGTGAGGCGCTCATCGTCATCGATCCGGAGACGGGGAAGTTCGTCGACGTCAATGAGACCGCCTGTCGCTGGCTCGGCCATCCTCCCGACAAACTGCTGACCCAGACGACGGCGGACGTCGACGTGGAGTTTTCGCTGGACGTGCCAGACCGACCTGAGGAACTCCTCGCCGAGGCTCGTGCGGCGCCGCGACCGGTCATCGAGACCGGTGAAGTCATTCGGCGGAGTGATGGGTCCTCGTTCGCGGTCGAAGTTTCCCTCCTCGAGCGGAGGGTTGCCGGTCGGGAGTACGTCTTGGTCATCGCGCGCGACGTTGCCACCAGGGGGAACCGCGCTGGCGAGGGCCAGTCGGACGATGCCACATCAGGTCTGAACCGGGGAAGGACTGTGCTCGTCATCGATCGGGATCGGGAGGTGTTGAGCGCCGTCACCGAGGTTCTCGATCGCGCGGGGATTCAAACCGTGACTACCGAGACGCCCCTCGCCGGCGCCGAGGTAATGCGTCCCCACTCCGGTGAAATTGGGGCGGTCCTGCTCGGTTCGGGTTCCGACCTCGACGACATCAACGAGGTCGTGAGCCGGATCCACCATGCCGACCCTGGAGTGCCCATCGTGTTGATGAGCGATCAGATATTGGATGACGAATTAGAGGACGGCACGCTGTCAGGCGTGGTTGGTCTGGTGAGAAAACCGATCTACCCGCTCGCCCTCATCGAGCAGGTTCGGCGGGCGCTCCGGTAGACCGGGACGCGGCCCCAGCCGGGGCCGGCCGCTCAGGTGATTCCCGCCGCTGCCTCCAGAGCCTCGCGATTCCGAATGACGATCGTTCGGCGGGATACCTCGATGAGGCCTCCCTTCCCCCTGTCACCTTCACGCCGGTCTTTGATGTTCACGGTCCGGCGCGTCACCTCGATGAACCCCTTGGTGACGAGATCGCGCATCGTGCGTGAGACGGTCTCGCGGCTGGAGCCGATCATTTGCGCAATCATGTGGTGGGTGATCCGCTGCGAGATGTTCACCCCGTCGTTCTCATCGGCCATGTCGAGGAGCAGGCGAGCCACCCGACCGGTGACGTCGAGCAGCACGAGTCCGCCGATCTTGTTGTCCGCCTGGCGCAGCCGTTTGCACATCACGCGCAACAGACCGATCGCCATCTGCGGCATCCCCTCCAGACACTTGTGGAATTCCTCGCGCCTGAGAACGAGCAGGTCGGAGTCTTCCATCGCAATTGCATGCGCGGAGCGGGGCTCATCATCCAGGAGAGACATCTCTCCAAAGAAGTCGCCGGAGCTTCGGGTCGAGAGGATGACCTCGCGTCCGTCTTCGGCGATGAGTACGATTTTCACTTGACCGGACACCACTACGTACAGCGCGTCCGCCGGGCCGTCCTCGAATACGATGACGCTGTTCTTGGGATAGTTCCGATCCCGGGCGAACCGGCTGAGCTGCTGGATATCTCCATCCCGGAGCTGTGAGAACAGGGGAACAGAGCGAAGCGTGTCTGCCACTGACATGTGCGTATCCCGTTGGCGGGTTTGAACTTTGGCGACGGCCCCAAGATTAGTGAGCACTGGCCTCTCTGTCAATCAAACAGGACCTCCGACCGCATGATCGTCCGGTGCCGACCACCATGTCACCGGCAGCATGTGGCCCACGCCTTGGTGACGTTCGTAACCATCGGGCTTCTGATTGGACCCTCGATCGACAGAGCCGAGCGCAACAGGCTCGCGGTTGTGCCCGGGGATTTGGTGCACGATGCCCGACGCCAGGTCTCCGATTCGCCTGCGGGCATGACCCTGTTTCCGGGAAGTGTGCGACCGGGGGAGCTACTCAGATTCATCATCGACGGCGCGAGCAAGACGGAGCCTGGGGACGCACCCGTCGCTCGAGACCATCAGCGCGGTGATACGGTGCGGGCGGAACGGAGCTTCCAATTAAACGGAATTCGTTGAGTGGAGCTCCGAGACATTGGATACGTCGAAGCCGCACGGGTGGATCGTTTCCCGCAGGCGATTGACTC
>JBFIZG010000132.1:0-8639 GCA_041604955.1 Gemmatimonadales bacterium
GATGCTGGATTCAATCGAGCCACCGCCGCTCTCGACACGCCACGTGACCGGCACACCACTTGCCAACACGCGTTCGCCGTTCGCGTCGACCAGCCCGGCTCCCAACTCGCTGAACACCGTCTGGTTGGGGAAATGGAGTTGGCTGTCCCCGGAGATGACGGCGAACGCAACCGCCCGAGCCGAGAGATCTAGCTCCGTAGGCTGGTCGGCGCACGCGAGACCGACGAGAAAACCGAGGGCTGGCCCCCACGGTGCTGCGACCCTCAACCCATGTTTCACAGGCATGGCTCCGTCGCTCTGCCTCCCAAGAAAACGCCTCGTCCTCCCGTTAACAAACGAGCCGCCACCGCCGTTCCATCCCCCTCTCTCAGTAACACTTGACGGCAACCGGGTGAAAGTCCTATACAGTGTCACCCACGCAGGAACCTGACACCTGACACCTGACACATGACACCCAAATGAAAATCGCCGTCGCTCAGATCGATTGCGAGATCGGAAACGTCGAGGCCAACCTCACCCACGTCGGCGAGCTTGCTCGTTCGGCGCGAGACACTGGGTGTGACATGGTAGTATTTCCGGAAATGGCAGACACCGGCTACGAAATGGGCGCGATCGAGGCGGCAGCGTCAAGCTGGGACACAGGCGTGTTTCCGCAGCTCTGCAATCTGGCAGCCGAACTCGACCTGTACCTCATCTGCGGTCTGTCGGAACGGAGCGAACGCGGCGTTCATAACGCTGTGGCCGCGATCGACCGGAGGGGAGCGCTGCTGGCCAAGTACCGCAAGGTCCACTTGTTCACGGGCGCGCCAGTACACGAGGAACGGCACCTGATCGCGGGAGACCAAAGCGAGGTCGCCGAATTTAGCGGATTCCGGTGGGGTATGATGGTGTGCTACGATGTCCGATTTCCGGAGATGGCACGGACGCTCGCGCTGAGGCACGCCGACGTTCTCGTCGTCCCCTCCGCGTTTCCGCATCCCCGTCTGAGGCACTGGAATACGCTGCTGGCCGCTCGCGCCATCGAGAACCAGGTATACGTCGTCGCAGCGAACCGTGTAGGTACGGATGGGAGTGTGACCTTCTGCGGCGCCAGTCAGATCATCGATCCGTACGGAGTCGTCATCGCCAAGGCAGGCGAGGAGGAGGAAGCGCTTGTTTCCGCGGAAATCGATGCCGCTGTTATCGCAGAAACGCGCGCATCCATCAAGGTATTCGACGACAGGGTCCCCTCGGTCTATCAATGCACGAGCGACCCGCTGTCGAGCAGCGAAGCGTCACTCAGGGCGCCTGAGACCGGCCGCTCCCAACCCTCCGGTTGACCGCTAACTCCTCGCTCCTAACTCCTAACAATCAGCTCAGGAACGAGATACCACCGGACCACCCATCGTCCGCCGGCCTCCGCTCGCAGACAGACGACTCCGGCGTTTCGATAAGCGACTACCTCTCGTGCGGCGTCTCCGAACAGGAGCAGCGACGTCAGCCGACTCAGGTGCGGGAGGTGTCCCACGAGCATCACACGTTCGGGGAGATCGCGAAGCTGTGACTCGGCGATTGCCGGATCGTCGTTCGGGTTGAGACCCGCGAGTTGCAAGATCCCGTCCGCCGCGCCCACCAGCTCACCGAGCGTGTTCGCGGTTTGGGCGGCGCGGAGTTTTCCGGAGTGATAAATCACGTCGACCGCAACCCTGGCGTTCGCGAGGGCGCGGCCGATGCGCGTTACCTCTTCCCGACCGGGACGGGTCAGCGGACGATTCGGGTCACTCTCAGACGACTCGGCTAAACCGTGTTGGACCAGATAGAGTTCCATGGTGTAGCAGCCTGACCAAGAGGGGACCGTGACTCGGGGTCGGTCCAGACCCCCTCGGTGGAACGAGAGGCAAGGGAGGTTGCATGAGAAGGCTTTACACACCGGTAACGATGCTCGTGCTCGCCGTCGGTGCGCTCAGCGGCGCCACCGCCGCCCGCAGCGAAGCGCAAACGACGTTTGGAATCGTGGCAGGCGTCAACCTCGCGTCGGTCAACGACGTTCAGGTCGGAAGCCTGCAGCAGACGTTCGACAACCGGACCGGGTTTCACGCCGGCGTTTTTGTCGACGCGGGGTTAGGACCGGTGGCGATCCGGCCCGGACTCCAATATTTGAACGTCGGTCCGCTGTTCGAGGGAGCGACGTTTCTCGATCCTGATGCGTTCCAGGTGAACTACGTCGCCGTACCCGTCGACGTTCGCCTGCAGTTGATCAACATGCTCGTGGCACCGTATGTCTTTACGGGTCCGGAGTTTCGCTTTCTGACATCGAACGATGCTCAGAGCGACTTTGAGGACGACCTCAAAAACGTCGTCATGGTCTGGAGCATCGGCGCCGGCGTCAAGGCAGGCCCATTCTTCCCCGAGCTCCGCTACACTTTCGATATATCAGGTGTCACCGACCAGCAATTTGAAGTAGCTGGTCTCACCGTCCTGACCGACAAGGCCAACGTCGGCGGGTTCAGGCTGAGCGTCGGGCTCGGATTTTAACAGGTACGAAGTGCGACACCCACGGCCAGCCGCCCGTGCTGGTCAACAATAGTCCTATCCGGTCCTGACATTCACTTGTAGCTTAACGCGTCCGAACCACTCGACGTCCGGAGGGGCACACAATGATCGTGGTTACCGGAGCCACCGGCACGACCGGGAGCGAACTCGTCAATCGGCTGGAGGAGAAAGGTGAACCGTTTCGGGCGGTGACGCGCAACCCCGACGCGGCGGCGAAACTCGAGAAGCGCGGCGTTGAGGTTGCACTGGCGGATCTGGGCGACGCTCGACAACTCGAAAGCGCGATGCAAGGCGCGACCAAGCTGTTTCTCCTGTCGTCGCCGGACGAACGACAGGTCGAGCTGCAGTCGAACGCCATCGCAGCCGCGCAAACGACTGGTATCACGTACGCGCTCAAGGTATCGGTCATCGGCGTCGGCCCCGATTCGCCACTCAAGCTCGGCAGGGATCACGCTGCGATCGAGGCCGCCGCAACCGAGTCCGGCATCCCGTTCACGTTTCTCCGCCCGCACTCCTTCATGCAAAACCTCCTCGGGTCCGCGGCCACGATCGCCGGACAAGGTGAGTTCTTTTCCTCGACCGGCGACGGTCAGATGGCAATCATCGACGCACGTGACATTGCAGCGGTCGCTGCCGAGCTCCTGACAACACCGATGGCGAATGCCCCGAGTTACGAACTCACTGGGCCGGAGGCTCAATCGTTCTCCGAGGTCGCCGAGACGCTGACGGAAGTCTTGGGAAAACCCGTGCGGTACGTCGATGTCACCGGGGAGCAGCTCAAACAGGGGATGCTGGCAGCCGGCCTCCCTGAATGGTTGATCGATGATCTGATCACGCTCTACGAAATCTTCAGGGCGGGCTACGGGACGGCCGTCTCGGACGCGGTCGCGCGCATCACGGGCCGTCCTGCCACAAGCTTCCGACAATTCGCTACCGAGTACGCGCGAGCCTTCGCGTGATACCTCCGCACGCAGGTGGCGTGTAGCCTGAAGAATTCTTCACAGTTGGTCCCGCGCATCGCGTACATGGGTTTTGGCTGGCGCGTTCTGACGATCAGTGTCGTTAAATGCATATGTTTCTTGGAGTTTCGCCACGTCCGCTCTAGCAGGAGGGCGTACGGATCCCCATAGTTATGAGTCAAACGGGTGGCGAATTGTCGCCGCCGGTGGCTGGGTTTCGCAGTCGACGTGAAACGACGCAACCGGCACGAAGGAGACTATGACCGACCGCACCGAAACTCCCGCGCGTTCCGGGTCCTCGGGCGCCCGAAGCTGGTTCAGGATTTTCGGAAGCCGCGCATCCATCAAGATTCCTGGCACATCGACCCGAGCCAGCGACACGCAGTCCTCAGCGCTCACACGGGCCATTCCGGGGGCCACGTTTCGGATCAGCCGAGACGGAACCTATCTGGGCTATACCCCCGGTGACGGGTTCAAAACGATCGTCCCGCCGGAAGATTTTCTCGGTCGGCGTGTCGATCATGTGCTGCCCCCAGAAGTTGCGTCACAGATCACTCGATTGATCGAGTTCGCGCTCGAAACCGGACGACTTCAACAACTAGAATACCAGGTGAAGTTGGACGGCGAGATTCGACACTTCGAGGCTCGCATCGTTCCCGAAGATCCAGACACCGTCTTTGCAGTGGTCCGCGACGTTACAGACCGTCGGAGAGCCGTCGATGCACTCGAGGCAAGCGAAAGACGCTACCGCACGCTCTACGAGAACATCCCCGTCATGTATTTCACCCTCACGACGGACGGACATGTCCAATCCGTGAATGCCGCGGGCGCCGAACAGCTTGGGTATGCGCAGGAGGAGTTGGTTGGGGAGCCCGTGTTGAACGTCTTCCACGTCGACGATCGGTCGGCCGTGCAGCAGCAGCTTGCGCAAGCCGTGCAACGGCCTGGAGAAGTCGCGCGCTGGGAGTTCCGGAAGGTCCGGAAAAACGGGACCGTCATCTGGGTGCGGGAGTCCGTGACGACGGTGAAGGATCGTGACGGAGAGAACGTGGTGCTGGTGGTTTGCGAAGATGTCACCGAGCAGAAGAAAATCCAACAGGAGCTGGCCGAGCACCGGATGCAACTCGAGCGGTTGTCTTCACAGCTAGGGATCACCCAGGAACGCGAGCGTCGGGCGATCGCTCGCGAGTTGCACGACGGCGTGGGACAGGTCCTCGGTCTCATCCGCGGCAAGTTGGGGCAGCTGAGTGCATTGGAATCCGCACGCGGCATGCCGCTGCCGGACGTGTGCTCACTCCTCGATCACGCGATTACGCAGATGCGGTCGCTGACGCTCGAGTTGAGCTCACCGGTTCTTCAAGAGCTGGGACTCGCCGCGGCCATTGAAACCCTGGGAGAACAACGCGCTCGTGTGGGTGGCTTCCAGTTCCATTTCGAATCCGAAGGCCCCGTCGACCGGGAACCTGAAGACACGGGGTTCGTCCTCTTCCGGTCGGCCCGAGAGCTTTTGACGAATATCGTGAAACACGCTCGCGCAGAACACGTGTGGGCATCACTCCAAAAGAGTCCGGCCGGGATAACGCTCACTGTCGAAGACGACGGATGCGGTTTCGATCCCGGAGACGTAACCCGACGGGTCAGCAACGAGGGAACGTTTGGCCTGTTTAGCATCCGGCAACAAATGGGGCACGTTGGTGGGCGGTTCGAGATCGAGTCGACTTCGGGTCGGGGCACACGAGCGCTCGTGTCGGTGCCGGTTTCGGAACAAATACCTGAACAACTGGAATCAGGGCTATGACGATTCGCATCTTATTGGCCGACGACCACGAGTTGTTTCTCGCAGGGATCCGAACGGTTCTCGAGCAAGAAGCCGACATGGAGGTCATCGCCGAGGCGAAGGACGGACGCGCGGCCATCGAGACGGCGTTGGAAGAAAGCCCGGACATGGTGGTCATGGATGTCAATATGCCGTTACTGAACGGGATAGAGGCAACGCGGCAAATCGTCGCCAAGGTGCCGAACGTCAAGGTGCTCTGCCTGTCGATGCATCACGAGCGCCGTTTGGTCCTGGCGGTCCTCAACGCTGGCGCCTCCGCCTACGTGGTCAAGGAAAGCGCCTTGAACGAACTGATCGACGCGATCCGCAATGTCGTTCGAGGCAGAACCTATCTGAGCCCGGCCATCGCCGGCACCGTGATCGAAGCCTACAAAGCGGCCCGCTCAACGGAAGAGGCGGCGCCATTCGACGTGCTGACCGACCGTGAGCGCGAGGTGCTCCAGCTCATTGCCGAAGGCTGTACGACCAGGAAGATCGCCGACCGACTGAACGTGAGCGGGAAGACCGTGAGCACCCACCGAGAACACATCATGAGGAAGCTCAACCTGCACAGCGTGGCTGAGATGACGAAGTATGCCATACGAGAGGGGATCACCTCGGCCGACCTCTAACGTTTTTACCCCTCAGCCCCTCGAGGAGCCACCAAGTCCGCGAGTCAGAAACTGGTACCCCGTTTCTCAGCAAATCGGCGACCCAAACTCCGTCCGGTGGCACCGTGAAATCAGGCATCGTCCGATTGTGACAGGTCGATTCAACCTGTAACGTTCGCCGCGAAACCCACCAAATGGCGGGGGGGATGGCGGGAGCGAATACCACCATAACCATCTTACTAGCTGACGATCACGACGACTACCGCCGTGCCCTCGCGGGTTGGCTGAATCAGAAAGCGGACCTAACGGTCGTCGCCGAGGCCAGGTCAGGAGATGACGCGGTTGAGTTGGCAAGTGAGTTCAAGCCAAACGTCGTACTCATGGACCTGATCATGCCTGGAATTCGCGGGCTCGAGGCCACTCAGCGGATCGTCGCCGACAACCCGATCACCCGGGTGATCGGCCTGTCACTCCATGCCGACCGCCGACTCGTCGACCGGATGATGGAGGCTGGCGCCAGCGGCTACCTGTTAAAGGACGATGACTGGGAGGACCTCGCCAACGGGATTCGGGCGGTGGTCGCCGGCGAGCATGCCCTGAGCCCGAAGCTCCGGCAGGACTAGGCCGCCTGCCCCCGCCGTATCCGGCCCATCCGCATCGCCTCACCTTACCGTCTAGACGCCGATTCCGGCAGAAAAACGGAGCCGCCGTCCCCCTGCCTTCCCCGCTCCCGCCACCAACGTTACGATCATGTCGGTTCACCCACCGAGTGCAGCCCGTGCAAACACCCGTGCAGCCCCTAGCGACCGACATCGTGACAGGCGTCCGACCATCGACACTGACGCCCGCGCATGTCGCGCGCGAGTTCCGGCGACTCATCGAGCAAGGTGCCACGATCAAACCCGCCGGGTCGGCCAGAGAAGATCCTGCCAGCCTCCTGACGATGGGTTACACACCGAAGCACAAGGTGCGACTGTTTGAGACGACCTATTATCTCACGAACATGCGGTATGACGACACCTTCAGGTTTCTCGTCGCCTATGTGCTCCCGTCCACCAGCGCTCGGTCTGGGAGAAGACAGACGTTCCTGTATCCCCGCCTCTTTTACAAAGACGCCTCATTGGTCTGGCGATCGCCAACCCACTACGCCCGTTCGGACGAGGAGAACTGGATTGGTAAGGGCGATGTAAAACGCGTCGTACGAGGCGGCGTCGAAGGAGAATACAGCGCCGAGGAAACGACGGATCTTCCGCTCGAGATTCAATTCGCCATGGACGACATCAGTCGGCGAGTGCGGCACGTCAAGCGGGACGACCGGGCTGTGGAACTCGTGTTGCGTCGGGCGCCCGATGATCGGATCGATCCCTATGTCGATTTTTCCGGTCCGCGAAGACGAGCCATGAAAGACCGCCGGAACCTCATCAACGGTGGTCGTGACATCGCGCGTTTCGAACGCGAGAACGACCCGGAGTCACTCCGTTTCGTTCCGGGGTTCGATCCGGATTTTCGGCGCGGTGTTCTCGAAATCGGCCGCTCGAAAAGCAGACTCTATGGCGGAACGATCAGAAAGTATCGCATCCTTTCTAAGAACAAACAGATCCACTATCAGTTCGTCGCAGCGCCGAGACAGACGTGGATCATTCCTCCACAGGCATTGACGACCGAGATCATGAGTTATGGAGTCCGTACAGTCGACGTGAACGCGCCGGAGGACTTGTTCGTCCCCGGTTACGAGTATCACTATCTCGACGACACTCGAACACCGCAGGAACTCTACAGCCAGATCCCGCCCGGGTACGCGGGGAACGTCAGCCGAGTCGACACGTCGCGAGCCGATGCCTCTCCCTGGCTCGAGCGGCTCCCGGTCGTTCAGGAGTTCAAGCGGCACGTGCTCCGCCGCGACTAACGATCACCGAGATGTGCGCGGCAAATACCCCGCTGGAATCGGGTTGTCCGGGCGCTCGCTATCGAAGATCCAACTCATGATCCACCATCGGGCGCCGTCGTGGTACAACTGGATGCTGTTGATCCCCCGTGATTGCACGCTTCCGCCTGGTGCATCGCTCGAGACGTAGGTGCTCCACACGTGCGTGACGTGACCGAACGTCTGCGTCACCCGATGAATCTCCCATTCATAGAATCCACGCTCCCTGGGCCCGCCGGCGCGATCGTGGTATTCTGACAAGGTCATCGTTCGGACGAAGGGCGCTCCGGTTCGATCTTTGCCGCTAATGGCCACGAGGGCGGACGGGTGATGCAACGATTCGTCGCGGAGCCGGTCCGCAGAGGCGCCGGCGGGACCTGAGATGACCTCGTAGTACGCATTGATGATTCCGTCCAACGTCCGGACGTCACTCTCAAACGGAAGAACTCTGTCCGGCGTTTGACAGACCGCGATCACCGGGATCGACAGTAGAATCAGTGGCGCACAGAGATGTCGGATCATATGAGCGCTCCAATGATGGCAACAACGTGAACGGCGTGTTTCGGGGTTGCCCGGGCTCTCACTTCGGATTAGCCGTTAGACATGTCGAGAGCCTTCGTAAACGAAAACGCGGACGGTCCCGAACCGAGGTTTGTCCTACCCGAACGTGACGATCCAGGGTTCGATGAGGCGGCGGCATTGGCGTTGTTGGACGGCGCGGACCGGGGCGATTCACGGAGCGCAGAACTCGCAACGGGTTACGAATGGGGCGATGTTCGGCTGCGGCCGCACGTCGA
>JBFIZG010000133.1:0-8484 GCA_041604955.1 Gemmatimonadales bacterium
CAAGCCGAACTACAACTCGATCATGAGCTACAACTATCAGTTCGTCGGAGTCGACAACAACTGCGACCCGATCGAGGACGGGATTTTGGACTACTCCCACGGAGTCAACCCGCCGTTGGACGAGAACAACCTCAACGAAAACCTCGGCATCTGCGGTGGGCCACCGCCGTGGGACTGGAATCTGAACACCGTGCTGACGGACATGGGAGTCGTGGCCGACATCAATCGGGATTGGACCCCATTCCCGACCGTGCCGGGTGCGGATGGCATCTTCGAGGTCCTGTTCGACTACGACGATTGGAGCAATCTGAGCTACGCCGGAATCACCGATGCCGACGGTGCTGGCTTGGGGCCAAGGCCGATCGTCACCTGTCAGGAGCCACCCGATGATCTGTCGGGCAACTAGGCCGACGGTCTTCGTCATCCTGGCCCTGGCGCCGTGGCTCGGCTGTGTTGAGCCGGGCGGTCAAGAGCAGTCGGTTGCCGGAAGCCTCGTTCAGACTGACTCAGGTAGGAGTCAGGCGGCTGACCAGCCGGCGGTGATTCGTTTCGCCGTCGAGCTGTCGAGCGAGGTTTCCGGACCGATCTACGTTCTCCTCAATGGAGAAGACAATCAGCTCGGCTGGGTAGCGGTCTCGCGAGGCCCGGATCGGATCTACTTTCGCGAGCGGTGCGAGGTCGAGGATTGTGCGCGCCTCGGCGTGGTATGCGGGGCGGCCGTCTCCATGGTGAGCAACATCGCGGGCGAGGGTGGCGCAAGGACCATCGAGTACGAGTGGAACGGCATCACCAGCGTTCTCGATCCGGTGTCCGGGTGTGAGAGCCGCGAGACGTCGCCCCCGGGAGATTACGTCGCACGGTTTTGCTATTCTCGCGAAGCGAGATTCGAGGGTGAGGCCGATGAAACCGGCGCCGTCCCGGGCCGACTCATCAACCCGACGTGTGTTGAAAAACGATTCGCGCTCGACGAGCGCGAAGTGGTGTTGATAATCTGAAGCAGCGAGCCGGTCAGGGTTCTCTGGTCGCGGGGTTGTGTAACCCTCTACACACTCACCCCGTCGCCCGCTCCCTTTTCGT
Source organism: Gemmatimonadales bacterium (assembly GCA_041604955.1). Lineage (GTDB taxonomy): Bacteria > Gemmatimonadota > Gemmatimonadetes > Gemmatimonadales > GWC2-71-9 > JBFHWR01. The sequence goes on from JBFIZG010000133.1 coordinate 1,078, forward strand.
GGTCGCCCGCTGAATCGCGTTGAACAGGAGCTTGTACGTGCCACGCGGCTGGCCCCGGAACTGCGGCCGGAACCCGAAGAGCACCACGTTGCCGGCCCCGACCCGCACATCGACCATCGCGGCGCGGCCCGCCAGGTGCCGCTCTTCGCCGAGCGCCCATCCGCTCATCAAGAGCTCGGTGTCGGCGTATTGCGTGACGATATCCACCGGCGGCGCGTCGGCCTCTGGGATCGGTTCGCGACCACCTTCTCCTGCGCGCGCCAAGCGAACCGTTTCGAACGCCCGGCTCCGTGAAAAAGACGCGGCGACTTGCGACTGCATGCCGTACGCCAGCCTGTGACCCGTCAACACATCCATGCGTATCAACGAACCTGGTACGAAAAACTCTTCGGGTGGCACATCGGCCACGCCGTTGCGCACCGGAAGCCCAAACTGTTCGATCGGAAAGTCGGTGGCCTCGTCGAACGCGATCAGCGTCCCTCCTGAGGCCACGAAACGCTGCAGCGAGGCGGCCCCTTCGGAGCCCACTCCGCCCACGAACTCGTCTGGCATCGTACCAGGCGTGTTGCCCACGAGAACCTGATCGCCCGGTTGGTTGGGCAGCACGATCGCGTCGTACTGCGAAAGATCCCCGGACCGGATATCGCGGTCGTGCAGCGTGTCTACCGGAAAGCCGTACTGTTCCAAGAGCCAGAGGGTCCACCCTTGGTCGTCCACGCGAGAATGCCACGCCTTATAGAGGCCCACGCGCGGCAGACGAAGTTCCTCCACCTCCACATCTGGTGCAGCCGAGAGGCCGGTGAAGTCCACGCCGAGCTCGCGGGCGAGAGACCGCACCGCGTCGCCGGTTTCTCGACCCGAGCGGATTATCAGTGTGCCCGGCGCATGCGTCGCGGCACCAGACTCGAACGCGTCGTTCGCAACGTATAGAGCATGACCCCGCACAAGCAGGCGATTTGCGGCGAGATGCACGGCGTTCGCCTTCGGACCGAATGCGTATCCATAGTCGCCGCTGCCACTCACGCGGCCAGGAATCACTGCGGCAAGTCCTGCTAGCTCCTCGGTGCGCGCCGCGAACGGCTCGTCGACACGGTCCACGCGTACGCCCATCTGCATCGGGAGCGTCCACCCCGCCAAGTCGTACGGCGTCTCCGGTGGTCCCCCGGGATACCGCTGGCGCTCGGGGTACCGCTGCGGTTCCAGCAAGTTCACGACGTGCGGCCGGAACGCCTGGGCAGCGTGTATGACATACGAGTCCTCAGGGTAGTCTTGGCCACCGGCTCGGAACGCCCGCGTCGCGCGGTGCACCTCGACGCCGCCGTGCCGGAACACGTTGACGAGATTCACGGCTTCACCCGGGTCCCACTGATCTGGCGGTATGACATATGCGAATGGCCGGCCGCGCTCACCCGTCTCGATGGCGTCTCGTCCCATGCGATACACGTTCGAGAGGAGACGTTCCCGATAACGTGCCGCGAAATCGAGCGTCGCGATCGTGGCCTCGATCATGTAGTCGAAGGCGTCACGAATGTGGGACTCGGTGCCGAACCATGGGTCCGGATAGGAAATGCTGGTACTGTCTGTCCGAGGAGCCAGCCCACGTCGCACGGAGATGACTTCGGGAAACGACGCGGGATCATAGGTACGCGGCGTGGGCGTGCGGTGCGCGGTTTCGGTGAGGATGCCGATCTGATTGTGGAAGTATGGGGTGAGGCGCATCCCGCCGTTCCACCACATGCTGTAGACGGAGCGTGATACGTAGCCGGGCATGCCGAGCGCCGCGAATCGCGCCGCCATCGCCGCACCGACGAGATTGACTCCGGTTGTCACACTAGGATGGATATCCGGGTTCACCGGATCGGCAAACGGCGGAATGAAGATCCGCGCGAACGCGGGTGCCGCCTGGTGATGGTTGTAGACGATCTGCGGGTACCATTCGTGATACAGAATGCGCGACGCCGCGCGCGTCTCCGGCTGGTTGTTCATGAACCAGTCGCGGTTGTTGTCCGTGCCCGCCCAGGGTTGCCCGAGACGCGGGGGACGTGTGGTCTCGAACGGCGTGCCGCGGACTCGCCGATACCAGTCGACGTCGTTGGCGATCCCGTCGGGATTGAGGATCGGCATGAACAGGATCACCGCGTTGTCGCGGATGTTTCGAATCTCGTCGGACTCAGACGTCACCAGTCGGTAGGCCAGCTCCGGCGTCATCTGCGCCGTTGCGAACTCCTGGTCGTCCATGCCGCCGTCCACCCACACGATGCTCTTGCCATCGGCGGCAAGCGCGCGTGCTTCGTCCTCGCCAATCCGTGCCCGAGCGAGGCGTTCGCTGATCGAGCGCCAGCGTTCCAGCTCGCGCATGTTTGCTTCACTCGAGATGAACAGCAGGAGCATGGGGCGGTCCATCGCCGTGCGCCCGATCTCCACGAGCGTGGCCCTGGGGCTGGCCTCCGCAAGTCGGGCGAAATACGCCTGCATCTGCTCGTAGTCGGCGACCTCGTAGTCGGCGCCGGGCGGAAAGCCAAAGGCGTCTTGCGGAGTCGGGACCTGAGCTGAAATTGGGGCGGCGATGATCGCGAGGCTGATCGCGAGGACCAAGCGGGCTGGATGATGCATGGGTGAGTTCCTTGGTGCGTCGTCCGGATTGGGCTCTGGGAACTGGGCGTATCCGGATTTTAGTCTGCTGGAGGACCGCCGCAACCACGCGAGCCGGGATGAGGGGTCGGGAGGGCAGAGAGACCCTGAGGTTTGAAAGGCGGTCGGTCGACTGCCGATTCGGAATTCAGCTCCTCGCGACGAGCTAGCGGGCTTACCGAGATCGCGCAGCACGTTTGCTCCCGACCATGGCGACGACGACAACCAAAAGACCGGCTACGACGGCGACTGTGTTGGACAGGTCGGGGAGGCGTGATCCTCCGCACCGCTGTCTCGTCGTAGGCGCGTTAGGCTAGTTGGTGAAAGACCGCTCGCCCATGCTTCGCTCTCTCGCTCTTGTTCCCGCCGCCGTGGTCGTGGCTCTAGGTCTCGCTGAAGGCCTCTATCGACTGGTTCGGCTGCCTGCGCTGAGTCCGAGCAGCCACCCGAGTTATGTCCGGCACGATCGTGAGCTGGGGTGGAGCTACGTTCCCGGGGCTCGAGCCCAGCATCGGAGCACAGAGTTCGATGTCTCCATTACCATCAATCAGACGGGGTTTCGCGGACCGGAATGGGGGAACAAGCGCCCAGGTGTGATGCGAATCCTCCTGCTGGGCGATTCTGAGGCATTCGGTTGGGGCGTGCACCATGGCAGGACGTTCGGGAACCTCGTAGACGCTGCCAGTGGGGAATGGGAAGTTCTGAACGCCGCCGTCGCGGCTTACGGAACGGATCAACAGTTGCTGTTGTTGCAGCGGCTGGTCGGAACCGTAGAGCCGGACCTCGTGGTGTGTCTGTTCACGAGCAACGACTTGTTTGAGAATACGATGAGCGTGGCGTACGGGAGACCCAAACCGTGGTTTGGCGTCCATGACGGGGAACTCATCCTCCACGGTCAGCCCGTTCCGTATCCACTGCTCGACCGCGTATCCGTGCTCAGTCGTGCCGCAAAGAAGAACCTGTGGGTGCTCCAACATCGGACGCTCAGCCGTAATCCGGACGACGAATGGCGCATCACCAAAGCGTTGTACCGCGCGATGCGTGATGCGTTGGAAGGAAGGCCCCTGGTTCTCGTTTCGGACACCGACGTATTAGAGGTGTTTGCCGCCGAGGAACCAAACATCTTTCATGCGAATATCGCTCCACTCGTGGCGACCGCGGGGGAGTCGATCAGGTATTCAGTCGACCGCCACCTCAACGATGCGGGTCACGAAGGTGTCGCCCGGATCTTGCGGAAAAGATTGCGCGGTATCTTGGAAACCACGGAGGAAGTCTCCAAGCCCTGAAACCGCCAGTTCTTTCCCCTTTGAGGCATTGAGCCCCTCGACAACCTGACGTTGGAAAGACTCGGCTGTCGTCCCTGAATAGGGAACGTGGGTGACGCGACCTGCGCCGTGCGTGCAACTCTCCCACCTGCCCTAGCCGAAGCAGCGTGCGTTTGGGTCGTGTTGGCGGAAGCGACAAACTTACTCCCATCTTTATGAAGTACGAGCTGCTCGGTGTTGCATCGACGCCACAGGTCAAGATGTTTCCCGTTTCCGCGTTGCTCGACACACCGCGAGAGACACAGCAGTCCCAAACGGATTGAATCTCGTGGATACCCCTGGCCGCGACAGGTCCCGCTAATATCTTCCCGTACATCGTGATGATGCAGGCGAGGGTCGGGAAGTCATCGTCTCGTTTTCCAGCAAACTGACCGTGGCGGAATCCCTACTGAACACATGAAAACGAACGAGACGTCGCTACGAGCCGTGGGGTTTGCCCTGACGATGTTCATCGTCGTCGTGCTCGCGGCATGTGTCGAGCGGATTCAGATTCCCGTGGTGTCGGACGAGTCGTCGAACACCGACGGTGTGCGACTGTCATCGCACGAATCGGAACCGCCCGTCGCCGAAGTCGTCGCATCACCACCCGGTGTAACGGTGGAGGCGGGGACTACCCGGCAACTCGCGGTTGAGACGTACGATGCAGGCGGCAATCTCTTGACGGGTCGTGTCGTCACCTGGACCAGCAGCGACGACTCGATTGCAACCGTGGACGCGAACGGCCTGATCTCGGCGCACGTGAACGGGTGGGCTGCCATCGTAGCGACGAGCGAAGGGGTCGTAGACACGGTGTTGCTCACGGTCGCGGTTCCGGGAGTCCCGCTGATCGACTTGGGAACCGGAACCTACCTGGGTTTCGAGGGAGGCCTCTATCCCGGCGGCAACGTTATTCCGCAGGATCATGCGGACCAGGGCATGACGTATGCGAACGCCATTCGAAAACTCGACGCCAACGGAAATCCCGATCCGGCCGGCACGATCGTCATGACGTCCATCGGGATGTCGAATGCCGCGCTCGAATACAAGGAGTTCTTCAAGAGCGCGCAAGCCGACCCCGAGGTGATCGACCATATTGCGTACATCAAAGGCGCCCACGGCGGTGGAGGAACGGCCAAGTACTGGACCCATCCCGACTCATCTGCTTACAACTACGTGCTCAACGAGCTGACGAGCGCGGGCTACACGGAGGCTCAGGTGCAGGTGGCCTGGGTCAACACGGTCAATGCCAACCCGGACTCGGCGCTGCCGTCCCCAAACGCGGAAGCGTTCTTGTTGCTCGAGCAGTTCGGCAATATCGCGCGCGCCATGCGGGTGCGGTATCCCAACCTCAAGCTCGTCTTCTTCTCGAGCAGGATCTACGGCGGCTATTCGCATCTCGGTACAAAGCACACCGAGCCCTTCGCGTACGAAACGGGCTTTTCCGTCAAGTGGATCATTCAGGCCCAGATCGATCAGATGGCAAACGGCGGAACCGTCGTGAATCAGGACGCCGGAGATCTCACGTATGGATCCATGGCGCCGTGGCTGGGCTGGGGAGCGTATCTCTGGGCAAACGGCGTCGAGCCAAACTCGGAGGGACTGTTCTGGGTGCCCGAAGACATGGCCGACCATGACGGTTTGCATCCATCCGACCTCGGAGCGGACAAAGCCGGCGCGAAGTTGCTGGAGTTCTTCAAGGGGTCCCCCAAGACCAGGGGGTGGTTTCTGAGCGTCGTGTCGGTGACGGTGACTCCGGCGTCGCCAACGATCTACCCTGGCGGATCGGTACAGTTGACCGCCGTGCCGGAGGACGGTTCCGCCATACCACTCACTGGGAGGGACGTCGCCTGGACCACGTCGGATCCCGGTGTCGCGACCGTGGATCAAACGGGGTTGGTCTCGGGCGTCGGGGTTGGTAACGCGAGCATCAGCGCCACGATCGACGGGGTCCAGGGTGTGGCGTCGGTTACGGTGCAGCCGCTTGCCGGCAACGTCGTCGGGGCCGTCACCATAACCTGGGGAGCCAACGGGACTCCGACGACGTTCATTCCAGGGGACGCCATCAGCATTGGAACCGACGGCTCGGTTACGATCAACACCGACGGCACGCTCTCGACGATACCCCCGTCGAATATCGTGCAGGATCAAACGACGGAGTTCGAGTTCGACTTCACAAACGGCTCCGGACAACTCGAGACGCGAACCGGCACCATCCAGACAACCGTAGGCACGGCACCGGCCGTCGCCAGCACGGTCAAACTCGCCGTCTTTTCGTTTACGCCGGGTTCAGGGAGCGAGCGCACCGTGTTCGCTCCAGGGGTCAGCATGACCTTGAGTCCGAACGGGTTGATCGAGGTGGAGCAGGACGGCAGGCTTCGGGTCACGGCGCCGGACGACTTTCACTCCGGTGGCTCCTTTCAGTACACGCTCTCGGATTGGTCGGGTCAGGTCACGGTAGGTGAAGTCGTCATCCGAGGAACGCAGCCGCTGGCGGCTGCCGGCCGCTTCAACGAGGCGGGCAGCTTCACTCACGGAGTGCGATCCACCCTCAGGTCGCGATAGCAAGCGGGCCCGGACCGTCCTGACCGTGTCTTCAACCTGGACGTCTGCGACCTAACATCCTCAGACGACCACGGTTGCAGGTAACCTTCCCCGTGACATCATGCGGCTGCAGTTTCAATCGTACCTCGCTAGGAGGTCTGACAATGCAAGGGTCCATGCTACCGGTCTCGCTCATTCTTTCAGGCGTGTTTATGCTCTCAGCCTGCCAGCCCATCTCACGAGATGCGATCGAGCCACCTCCAGGCGCGGAGTACGACGGGGCGGCGTTCACGTTTCATCAGGTTCAGGAGAACATCTATCAAGCCGTCGGAACCGGCACGCTTGCGGTGGGTGCGAACGCCGCGGTCATCATCAACGAAGATGATGTGCTCTTGGTGGACTCGCATATTTCACCAGCCGGTGCGTGGGCGTTGCTCGAAGAGCTTCGCGCAATCACGACCAAACCGGTCCGCTACGTCGTCAATACGCACTTTCATTTCGATCATCTGCACGGCAATCAGATCTATCCCGGTAACGTCGAGGTCATCGGGCATGAGTTCACGCGAGAGATGGTGGCCTCCGGAAGATCGAAGAGTGGGCGAGCCTACGACGCGTTCATCGGAACCATCCCGGACCGGATCGCGGACTTGCGACGCGGAATCGAAGAGGCGTCCGACGATAGCACGCGGGCGGCGCTCGAGAACCAACTCGTGATTCAGGAGAACTACCTCGCGGCAACAAACGCGGTCGTTCCGACGCCTCCGACGCTCACGCTCTCAGAGCGTATGACGCTCTTTCGTGGCGGAAGGGAGATCCGGCTGCTGTTCTTTGGACGGGGGCACACCGGTGGTGACGTCATCGTCCATCTTCCGGCGGAGAGGGTGTTGGTCACCGGCGATCTCCTTACGAGCGGACTTCCGTACATGGGCGA
>JBFIZG010000134.1:0-8481 GCA_041604955.1 Gemmatimonadales bacterium
CAAGAACTCCCAGGAGCCAGCTCCGCGGACGTAGAAACCGGCGAACGGATCCTGCTCGTCGACGACGATCTCGAACGCCCCTCCAGGGATCCGAATGGTCTCGAACATCCGAAGACGCGGTTCGTAGTGCACCAGTCCCTCGTCCGCCGCGATCCACAACGACTGGTCAATCGGATCGACCAGCGCCGCGCGGGCGCGGATAGTCGGAAATCCATCGAGTCGCGTCACCGGGGGTTCCCACTGGCGGAAGCGGCGGTTGTAGACCCCGATTCCTCCTGGGCTCACGACGTACAACACCACGTCGGTCGCCGCAACCGCGTTCGCCGTGCCGAAATCGGTGACGACAACCCGCTCATGCGGTTGCCACTGTCTGGAACCGCGCTGAGCCTGCACGGGGTGGGCCAGGGCGCCTACCACCGTCACTACGATAAAAAGCCTGGTCACACGACCTCTGGAGGAGCGAGTTCAACGAGCACCGGTGGATTGGAGTCCACGGGCTGGGACAGCGTACGCCAGACGTGCGGAAGCTGGCTGATGACGTCACCCGGTCTGGTCGCTCGCGCGGTACGGCGCTCGACTGCCAGCTCCGCGGCCCGGCCCATTGCGTAGGACGCTAACGCCGCCGCATCACCCCCGGCCATCCCTCGTGCGAGAAAGGCGCCGATCAATCCGCTCAACACGTCCCCACTGCCGCCGGTCGCGAGCCCGGGATTACCGGTCGCGACTACCTTCGTTCCGCTATCGTCGGCGATCACGGTCGGCACTCCCTTGAGAAGCACCGTCCCACCACTGATTGCCTGAGCCGCTCGAGCGGCCGCAAAACGATCTTCGGTGACCATCTGTGAAAGCGAGGGGAACGCCGCGCGGAACTCACCCTCGTGAGGCGTGAGCACGTGACCCGCACCGTCGCCCTGTTGGAGCGCGTCGCCCGTGTGCAACGCGTCGGCGTCGATCACCGCCGGTTTGTTCGTCGACCCAAGCAACGCGCCGACAAACGCCGCCCGTTCATCCCCCCGGCCCAACCCGGGACCCACGATGAACGCGTCCGACCAGTCGAGCGCCTCGACGAGTTCGGATTCGAGGGTCGAACCAAACTTGGTCGTCACCGTGAGCGCATCGGGGAACGAGCTTTGCAGTGCCTCGACCGTCGTGGAGTGGCTTGCGAGTTTGACCAGTCCGGCTCCTGCGGCAAACGCCGCGGCGCCCGCATAGTGTGCGGCGCCCGCCATCCCCTGGTTACCACCCACCACCAACAGCCGGCCTCTCTCCCCCGTGTGCATGTCCGGTTGGAAAACCGGGAGGGCCGCCTGCGCCCAGCGGCGTTCGACGAGCGTCGGCCAGCGAGCGTCCGGAGGCGGCGGCGGAAACCCGATGTCGACCACCGCAATGGTTCCGCACCAGCGGCGAGCCAGCAGGTGTCCGCGGCGGACACCGCCAAACGTGACGGTGAGTTCCGCCGCCACGGGGTCGTGCGCTTCGCCGGTCGAGAGGTCGAGCCCGGTTGGGCCGTCCACGGCGATGATGGGACACGGGAGTTGGGCGAGCCGATGCGCGAGGGTCGCGACGGTCCCTCGGGGAGGACCCGACGCTCCGGTTCCCAGCAACGCGTCGACCGCGAGCGCCGCCTGTGGCCACTGGTCTCCTGGCTGAACGCGCTCGACACCTGCGGCGAGGGCCAGCTCCCGATTAGCCTCGCAATCCGGCGACCGGCGGCGGTCTTCGTCGACAACCCACACCGTGACACCCGCCGCACGCAGCGCACGCGCCGCGACCCATCCGTCGCCGCCGTTGTTGCCGTGCCCAGCAACGACCAGGATACCGCCACCTAGTCGCCGGCGATAGGCGGTGGACAGCGCCGTGACGACGGCTCTGCCGGCCGATTCCATCAGCACACGACTCGGAATGGCAGCAGCCGTACGAGCGGCCTCGTCCCAACTCGCCGCCTCGGCGGCATCGATGACAGGAATCGTGATCACGGCCCGCGGTTGAGGATGGCCCCGGTCAGGCAGCCAGACGGCCGCCCCAAGGTGCGCCCGCTCTGGAACCGGCGCGGTCTTACTTGAAGCTCTGCCCGATCGCGCGACCGAGCGAGATTTCTCCGTTGTCAATGCGGATGTTGAAACCGCATTCCGGATTGATGCACACCCATGCTTTGTAGGTGATCGGCGCGCCATCCCGGCCATAGTCGGAGAGTGGTAGGAGCAGACCGGTGCTGCACTTCTGACAGGTAGGATACTCGTTCAGTTCCATAGATACCCCTCTTCCCGAACTCACTCGAGCGCCCGCCGCTCGTTATTCGACCCCACCGGCGCGTATCACACCGGCCCACGGATATTCCTCTTCGAACGCTTCGCCAAAATCGTACACGGAGTCGAACGCGTCGAGATTGTCTCCGTCGTTCGGGACCAAGAGCCCCACATCAATCAACACGAACACGATGCGGCCGATGTCTTCCGTGGAGTCGATGCCCCAGAACGACAGGACCGTCCGCGAGGTCAGCCCGAACTGCTCCCGCGCGAGGTCCCGACACGCCCACGCCAGTTCTTCTCCCGAGATGTGGCCGCGCATGGCGCGGGAACGTTGCGAGTACTCCAGTGCCGCCAGCACAAACAGGTACGCCTGCTCGTGATAGCGTCCGTCGATCGCGCGGATGCGATCGATCAGCTCGTCCGACAGCTGCAGCTCAATCACCCGTATAAGGTGGATCGTGGGATCGGAAGGAGCAAGGTCAGGGCCCGGTGGGGGCTCCGGCCCCAGTTGCGGCGACCGGGAAGCTTTCGGCCAAGGCTCGGGCGGCGCGGGCCACCTTCGAGATGGTGTTCTCGTCCGCGGATTCCAGTACGGCGGCGATCTGGTCTCCGACCGCCCGCATTTCGTCCTCCCCCATCCCCCGAGTGGTGAGGGCCGACGTGCCCATGCGGATCCCACTGGTCACGAACGGCGACTTCTGTTCCCCCGGAACCGTGTTCTTGTTCACGTGGATTCCGGCGCGACCGAGCGCCTCTTCGGCGAACTTTCCGGTGATGTCTCGGTCGCGGAGGTCGACGAGCAAAACGTGCGAATCCGTCCCGCCGGACACCAGGGTGAACCCCCGCTCGATGAGCCGTTCTCCAAGCGCCACGGCGTTCTTTACGACCTGTTTGGCGTACGCGTGAAACGACGGGTTCAGGGCCTCGCCGAACGCCACCGCCTTGGCGGCGATCACGTGCTCCAGCGGTCCGCCCTGTGTTCCCGGAAACAGCTGCTTGTCGATGGGCTTGGCCCAGTCGGACGTGCAGAGAATGAAGCCACCACGCGGCCCCCGGAGGGTCTTGTGGGTCGTGCTGGTCACGATGTCGGCGTGGGGGACCGGCGACGGGTAGGCATGACCCGCGACCAATCCGGCAAAATGGGCCATGTCCACCAGCAGGACCGCCTCTACCTCTCGCGCGATCTCCGCGAACCCTGCGAAATCGACCACACGGGGGTATGCGCTGAACCCCGCGACGATCGTCTTGGGGCGTTCGCGACGTGCGATGTCTCGGACGGCATCGAGGTCGATCAGACCGGTCGCTTCGTTCACCTGGTATGGGACGGCGCGGAAGAGTCTCCCGCTGGCGTTCACCGGAGAGCCGTGCGTCAGATGGCCTCCGTGCGACAGCTCGAGGCCCATGAGCGCATCGCCCGGGTTCATCACCGCCAGATACGACGCCAGATTGGCCTGCGTCCCGCTGTGCGGCTGCACATTGGCGTGATCGGCGCCAAACAATTGCTTGGCGCGGTCGATCGCGAGTTGCTCGACCTCGTCTACGACCTCACACCCTCCGTAATATCGCCGGCCGGGGTAGCCTTCGGCGTACTTGTTGGTGAGCACCGACCCGAGCGCTTCGAGCACGGCCCCCGACACGATGTTTTCGCTGGCGATCAGCTCCAGTCCTTGGGCCTGCCGCTGAGTTTCTCGTTGGATGAGGTCGTAGACAATCCGGTCGGCGTCTTTCAACCTTCGTCCGCCATTCTGGAGTTCGTTCACGAGCTTTTTCCGTTCTTGGACCGCTGTTCTTGGAGGGCGGCGGCTATTCTCCGCTCGGCAATACGTTTGGCCGCCTGATAGGTTGGTATGCCTTCTTCTCGAGCGAGTTCGAGCACGCGCAGAATCGTATCGTAAATCTCCGATGTCTTCTTCAATGACTTCTCGGGCTCCCAGCCTTCAACGTCCGCGCTCACATTGATGAGTCCGCCGCTGTTGATGACGTAGTCGGGCGCGTACGTGATGCCGCGTTCTTCGAGCGCGTCGCCGTGGCGCTCCTCGGCCAGCTGGTTGTTTGCCGCTCCTGCAATGATTCCCACTTTCAGTTGCGTCAACGTGTCATCATTGATCACAGAGCCAAGCGCGCACGGTGCGAAGATGTCGGCTGGTGTTCCGTAAATCTCGTCCTCCGCGACCGGTTTGGCCCCAAAGTCACTCACCACACGGGCGACCTTGGACCGGTCCAGGTCGGTCACGATGATGTTGGCCCGCTCTTCGTGGAGAAACTTGCAGAGATGGTACCCCACGTGGCCGCATCCCTGCACCGTGATGGTCTTCCCCTCGAGCGAATCGTTCCTGTAGCGGAACTTGGCGCAGGCCTTCATCCCGCGATAGACACCCAGCGCCGTCACGGGCGAGGGGTCGCCGGACCCGCCAATCAGTCCCACGACATATCGCGTTTCCTTTCGCACCCCCTCCATGTCGTCGGTGCTCGTGCCGACATCTTCGGCGGTGATGTAGCGTCCTTTCATGAACTCGACGTGCCGCCCGTGCGCGCGGAAGATCCCCTCTCGATCCTTGATCGAATTGTCGCCGATGATGACGCTCTTCCCCCCACCCAAATCGAGACCGGCCACCGCCGCTTTGTACGTCATGCCGCGGGAAAGACGCAGGACATCCGTGAGTGCTTCCGCGTCGCTTTTGTAATTCCAAAACCGCGTGCCACCCAACGCACCACCGAGCGTCGTATTGTGGATTGCAATGATCCCGCGATACCCCGACTCGGGGTCGCAGGCAAAACTCACTTGCTCGTGGGTGTGTTCAGCAATGAAATCGAATAGGTGCTCGTCTAGCGAACTGGTCTCATTGAAGACCGTCGGCATAGAGTGATCGAGCGATAACGATTCGCTGAATTTCATTGGTCCCTTCATAAATCTCCGTCACTTTCGCGTCTCGAAAAAGCCGCTCCACAGGATAGTCCCGCATGTAGCCGTACCCGCCGAAGACTTGCACCGCCTCCGTCGTGACCCACATCGCGGTCTCAGTCGCGAACAGCTTTGCCATGCTCGACAGCGCCCTTCGGTCGTCACCACGGTCCGCTGCGGATGCGGCATCGTGCAACAACGCACGAGCGGCCGTGACGCGAGTCGCCATGTCGGCAAGTTTGAATTGAATCGCCTGAAAGTCCTTGATCGGTTGTTCGAACTGCTTGCGTTCGACGCTGTACCGGATGGCATGTTCGAGCGCCGACCGCGCGATGCCGACGGCCTGCGCCGCGACACCCAATCGCCCGTGGTCGAGCGCGCCCAACGCGTGCCGGAGCCCCTTCCCCTCCTCACCCAAGAGGTGTTCCGGCGAAAGCCGCACGTCACGGAACGTCACGGTGGTCGTGTGAGATGACCGGAGTCCCATCTTGTCTTCGGGTTTTCCCGGTTCCACTCCCGGCGCGTCCGTCGGCACCAGGAACGCCGAGATCCCCCGCCCGCCGCGACGATCGTCGTGCGTGTCGGTGCGGAGCATCGCCACGATCAGCCCGGCCGTGTCGCCGTTCGTCACCCAGGCCTTCGTTCCGGACAGTACCCAGTCGTCCCCCTCTCGTGTGGCTTGTGCGAGCAAGTTGACTGCATCCGAGCCGCTGTCCGCCTCGGACAACGAGAACGCGGCGAGCACCTCACCACGTGCCATCGGTCCGAGCCAACGCGTCTTTTGTTCGTCGGTGCCATGCGCAGTCAGCATGCGTGCCGGCAACGAATTGTGAACCGAGAGCGAGATGGCGACCGACGCGTCGGCGGCTGAAAACTCCTCGATCACCATGAGGTACGTGAGCATGTCGAGCCCCAGACCGTCATATTGCTCCGGAATCAACATGCCAAAAAATCCCAGCTCCCCCAGCTTCCCAATGAGGTCGTGCGAGAAGTCACAGGTTCGATCGCGCTCGGCGGCTCCGGGCGCAATTTCGTTTTGCGCAAACTCCCGGGCGAGTCCGACGATCTCCCGGCGCTGGTCCTCGAGACCCACGGTCAGCTCAGGCGTACTCATAGAATCCCCGTCCCGTCTTTCGTCCCAACCGACCGCCAGCCACCATCTTTCGGAGTAACGGACACGGTCGATACTTGGTGTCTCCCAAACCGGCGTGGAGCACGTCCATGATGGAGAGACACACGTCCAACCCGATCAAATCGGCGAGCCGCAAGGGACCCATGGGATGATTCATTCCCAGCTTCATCACGGTGTCGACCGCCTCCGGTTCCGCGACGCCTTCCATCACACAAAACACCGCTTCGTTGATCATTGGCATCAGCACCCGGTTGGAGACAAATCCGGGATAATCGTTCACCTCGACCGGGGTCTTTCCCAACGCGCGCGTCGTTTCCATCACCGCCGCGGTCGTGTCGTCCGACGTGGCGAGACCGCGAATCACCTCGACCAGCGCCATCACCGGTACGGGATTCATGAAGTGCATCCCGATGACCCGCTCCGGGTGCGCTGTGCGCGCGCCGATTTCCGTAATGGAAATCGACGAAGTGTTCGACGCGAGCACGGCCTCCGGTGACACGGTCTTGTCGAGCTGCTCGAAAATCGAAAACTTGAGCTCCGGCGTTTCGCTGGCCGCTTCCACGACCAGCTCCGCCGACGCCGCGTCGTCGATCGCCGAACCCGTCGCAATCCGCCCGAGCACCTGGTCTCGCTGGTCGGGCGGTAGCGTTCCCTTTTTGACTTGCCGATCCAGGTTTGCTGCGATGGTGCCGAGCGCTTTCTCGAGCTGTTGCGGCACGACGTCGACCAGTGTCACGTCCCATCCATGCTGCGCAAACACGTGCGCAATTCCGTTCCCCATCGTGCCGGCGCCGAGGACCGCCATGCGTTTCACGAGTTCGGTACCTCGCTCCTCACGGCAGCGGCCGCGTACCGAACCAGCACAACGAGTGCCAGCGCCATCACGAGCGTCGCCACCAGACCGCCTTCGGGACCGAACGCGCCCCCGGTAAACCACTGTGGGCCGCCCGGGAAGAACTCCAGCGCAGGCACGTCGAACCTGACCCCGCTCACCGGTGCATCGGCGCCGAGACTGAGTCCACCGTTCCATCCCACGTGCAACCCCCACGCGGCCGGAAGCGCCCCGGGAGTAAAGAAGGCTCCGCTCAGAACCAGCGCCGCCAGCCCGATGTTGATCAGCCCGAGCGCCGTCAGATTCGGATTGAACGCGTGTGCCAACGCAAACACGACGGCGAGCCCAACGCTCGCCCCGACCTTCCCCGCTGCATCGGCGAGCCGGCTGAGCGGGTACCCGCGAAAAAGCAACTCCTCAGCAAGGGAGGCGACCAGCAGCACAATCCCAACGGGCGCAGCGGTCATGAGATAGTCGCCCAGCCTTTCACCGGTCAGCGACAATTGCGCGTCTCCCGGACCGATCGACAGCACGACGGCACCGAACGCCATGACACCCCCCAACACGACACCAAACACAAAGCCTCGCACACCCACGACACGACGCGGCCAGCCGAGCTTGCCCCAGGTCGAAAGACGTTTGCGCACCAGCACCCAATTCACGAGCAACGCTGCCAGCGCGAGGATCGCGGATGATGCCAGGATTCTCGCAAGTCCTTCGCTCCATGCCGCAGGCACGATCGATCCGACGATCAGGGCGATGGCCGCGATCACCGCGTAATAGACGGTGACGGCGCCTACCGCCCGGAGCGTTGCCGTTGGTACTCGCACAAAAAAAACGCGCGTTCAAAGGAGCGCGCGTATTTTCGACCCGAAACGCCAGACGATGAGCCCGGCCAAGACCAGCTTCACCACGTCTCCAAGCCAGAACGGAATCGACCCCAACCGCACCGCCGTGGAAGGGTCACCGCCCAGGACGATCAGTTGCGCGACTCCCCCAACGTGTATGGTCACGACGCCCAAAATGAGACCAGCGATGAGTGGTAGCAGATGACGACCCTGCTGCGTGAACCGGCCTGCGACGGCCGCTGCCAGGGGGAATGCCAAGAGATATCCGCCGGTCGGTCCGAAGAGCCGCGCGACTCCTGGCGCGCCACCCGGAGCGAACACCGGGAGCCCCAGGGCTCCGAGCGCCAGATAGGTCGCCAAGCTCGCGGCGCCCCAACGTGGACCGAGCAGTCCTCCGACGATCAGCACGGCCGGCACTTGGAACGTGAGCGGCACCGGCGTTCCCGGCATCGGCACGGCGGGTTGCGCTGCTAACGCGACCAAGATCGCGCCGGCCAACACGGCCACGGCGCGTCGGA
>JBFIZG010000135.1:0-8365 GCA_041604955.1 Gemmatimonadales bacterium
CCCCCCCGAATGAAGCAAGCTGCCATATCCGCAGCCCGCCTTCTTTTTTGGCCGCCAGCGGTTTCAGCGACAGCTCTAGTTACGCCATTATGGCGCAAAACCGTTGGCATTCTTGATGCAACTAGGTTGCGTCGGACGGCCGGAAGGGTTCCGGCCCAACAAACCACTCACTTTTTTGGAGGTTCATATGGCATACCCGGCAATGGTGCGGAGTCGCGGACTTCCTGCACTTTGGAACGACCTGTTCAGTCCGAGGGGCGACGTGAACCGCTTCTTCGAAGGCTTCGACGGTGAAGGGTTCTCGGTGTTTGGCGGCGGCTCGTATCCAGCGGTCGACGTTCAGGAAACCGAGGACGAGATCCGTATCCTGGCGGAGTTGCCTGGACTGACGGCCAAGGACGTGAAGGTCACCGTAGAGAACGGCATCCTCTCCATCACGGGCGAGAAGAACCGTACCCATGAAGAGGGCGACGAGAACAGCACGTTCCACCTGGTGGAGCGGAAATACGGGCGATTCGCGCGGTCGTTCTCACTGCCGAAAACCGCCGACGCGGAAAAGGTCCGGGCGTCGTTCGACAACGGCGTGCTGACCATCGCCTTGGCGAAGGTGGCGGCCGCGAAGCCGAAGCAAATCCCAATCGGGTAACTTCGCGGTGCAGGATGAAAGAGGCTCGGGGCTCGCTCCGGGCCTTTTTTTTAGGAGCTAGGGGCCAGGAATTAGGGGGCTCTCTATCAGAGGTTAGGCTCAGGAGTTGGGAGTCGGCCGGAAGGAGCCCTTCGCCCCTCGCCCTTCACTCCTAGCCCGTAGTGCCAATAGCTCCTACCTTCCTACGCCTCGCTCCTAGCTCCTAGCCCCTCTCCATCTATCTTTCGGCCCATGCATGACTTTGCCTTGCTCCGCGACCTGCTGATTCTGGTCGCCGTAGCCATCCCGACGGTTGCGCTGGCAGAGCGCGTCAAGATCCCGTCGATCGTCGCGTTCCTCATCGTTGGCCTCGTGATCGGGCCGTTCGGGTTCCGGCTGATCGCTCACCCGGACGACGTCGCGGTGCTGGCCGAAATGGGCGTGGTGCTGCTGCTCTTCGAGATCGGGCTCGAGGTGTCGCTTGCCCGTATCATCAAGATGGGATCGGTCGTGTTCCTGGGAGGGTCGCTCCAGATCGCGGCAACCATTGGGCTCGTCGTCGCGGTCGGAACCTTCGCCGGCGTCTCGCTCGAGAGTTCGATCGCGTTTGGGTGTTTCGTTGCGCTGTCGTCCACTGCAATCGTGCTCAAGACGTATCACGACAAGGGCGAGTTGGACACGCCGTTTGGGCGCACGGCGCTCGGCATTCTCATCTTTCAGGATCTCGCGGTCGTGCCCTTGATGGTGTTCGTGCCGCTCCTCTCTCAGGCGGTGGGTGGCAACGTCGCCATGGTGCTCGCACGGGTTGGCGTGAGTCTCCTCGTGCTGGCCGCGGTCGTCACCGCCGGACGGGTGCTGGTCCCCTGGGTGCTCGAACGGGTGGCCAGCTCGGCCAACCGCGACCTGTTCACCCTGACCGTTGCGCTCTGTGGTTTGGGCGCCGCGTTCGCGACGGCGTCAGTGGGACTCTCGCTGGCACTGGGCGCGTTTCTCGCCGGATTGGTGATTTCAGAGTCGGAATACGGCGCGCAGGCGCTGTCAGACGTGTTGCCGTTTCGCGCACTGTTCAGCGGCATCTTCTTCACGTCGGTGGGTATGCTGCTCGATCTGTCTTTCGTATGGGAGCACGCGGCGCGCGTTGGGGCTATCACGGCCGGCATCGTCATCGGGAAGGCTCTCATCGTCGTCCTCGTCGTCAGGTTCGCGCTCCGCCGCTCCCTGGTTGCGAGCGTGTTGACGGGCCTCGGGCTGGCCCAGGTGGGCGAGTTCTCGTTCGTCCTTGCCAGCGTGGCGCTGACCGCGGGCGTCGTGACCGAACCGACGTATCAACTCTTTCTCGCGGCGACGGTCCTCTCGATGCTCGCGACGCCGTTCCTCATGCAACACGCTCGGACGGTTGCGGAAGCGGTCGCGCGTGTCGCAGGCCGATCGACGTTGGGCGGTGAGCCGTTTGAAAAGGCGCATGCCCGATCGCTCGAGAATCACGCGATCATCGTCGGGTATGGCATGAGTGGACATCACCTCGCCCGTGTGCTCAAGGCCGCGCACCTCCCCTATATCGTGCTCGAGGTAAACGGCCAAACCGTTCGCCAGGCACGCCAAGCGCGGGAACCCATATTCTTTGGCGACGGGACTCGGCGGGAAGTGCTGTTGCACGCCGGCATTCGCGATGCGCGTGTGGTGGTGTTCAATATCTCCTCTCCGTCCGACGAACGTCGTGGCGTCGCCCTGGCCCGCGAACTCAACCCGAATGCCAAGATCGTCGTCCGCACCAGAACGGTTGACACGATCGCCGACCTCGAACGGCGCGGCGCCACGGACGTGGTGGTGGAAGAATACGAAGCCGCGCTGGAGCTGTTCGAACGGGTGCTCCAGCACTATCGGATTCCGTCTAACACCATCGCGGTCGAGATGGAGGCGGTCCGGAGCGAGCACTACGGGGTGCTCCGAGGTCTCTCGAAGGAGGCGCTCCGGCTGGACGAGCTCAAGTACCTGGGCATCCAACATGCGCTGGAGTTAGTCGAGATCGAAGAAGGCGCCCGCGCGGTCGGCGAGAGTCCGGTCTCACTCGAGCTCCGGAGCACGACGGCCGTGACCGTGGTTGCCGTGATACGCGAGGGTGTCGCCGAGTATGAGCTGAACGAAACGGTACGGTTCAGAGTCGGGGATACCGTCGTGCTGGTGGGTCCGTCGCCCGCGCTCCAGAAAGGCGCGGCGTACTTCCGGGCCGAGGTGGCGGCCGCCGCGCAGTAGCTGTTGCTTAAAGCGGGCGCGCCAGTTTCGTCCTTCTCAGGGAGCGAAGATTTCTCATGCGGGTCATGTCGTCGCTGTCAAACGCGTCAGTGAACAGAGGTCGATCCCTGCCATGACCGCACAACTTCCGGCGACAACAAACGAAATGGTCGAGGGACACGGTTTTGGGACGGCGCCCGTGTTTCTCGCCAGCATCAGCACCATTCTCGGTGCCATTCTCTTTCTCCGCTTTGGCTACGCGGTGGGTCACGTCGGCCTGCTTGGCACGTTGCTGATCATCTTGCTGGGTCACCTCGTCACCATTCCCACTGCCCTGGCGATTGCGGAAGCCGCCACCAACCGGCGGGTCGAAGGCGGTGGAGAGTACTTCATCATCTCGCGGTCGTTTGGGACCACGATCGG
This sequence comes from Gemmatimonadales bacterium, assembly GCA_041604955.1. Lineage (GTDB taxonomy): Bacteria > Gemmatimonadota > Gemmatimonadetes > Gemmatimonadales > GWC2-71-9 > JBFHWR01. The sequence goes on from JBFIZG010000135.1 coordinate 3,281, forward strand.
AAGCGCGATCGGCATCGCGTTGTATCTGTCACAGGCCGTCTCGGTCGCGTTCTATATGATCGCCTTTGGCGAGGCGGTCCGGCCCATTGGGGAATGGGCTGCGACCGCAACGGGTATCCCGTTCGATCCGCGCGTGGTCTCGCTGCCTGGGACGGTGGTGTTGACCACCGTGGTGCTGAAGCGCGGGGCCGACCTGGGCGTGCGCGCGCTCTGGGTCGTCGCCGCGATCCTCGGGCTGTCGCTGGTTCTGTTCGCGTTGGGCGGAGATGCAACCGGCGACCCGGTCGTGCGCGACTCGCTGTTCGACCGTTTGGAAGATCCCGATCCGTTCATCGTCGTGTTTGCCATCGTGTTTCCCGCGTTCACCGGTATGACGGCGGGTGTCGGGTTGTCGGGTGATTTGGCGAACCCACGAAAATCCATTCCGCTCGGTGTGCTGACGGCGACGCTCGTCGGGATGGTCGTATACGTGCTGTTGGCGTTCAAGCTGGCCTCGGCCGCATCGCCGACGTTGCTGGGAAGTGAGCCTCTCGTCATGTCCAACATCGCGCTGTGGGGACCGATCATTCCGATCGGGTTGGCATGTGCCACCATCTCGTCCGCCATCGGGTCGATTCTCGTGGCGCCGCGCACGCTCCAGGCCCTGGGAGGAGATCAGATAGCCCCCGTCGCGCGTCTCAACCGATTTTTCGCGCGCGGCGAGGGGGACACGAACGAGCCACGCAATGCGACGATCGTGACGGCGGCGCTCGCCATCGTGACGGTCGCTGTCGGCAACGTGGATGTCGTCGCACGCATCATTTCCATGTTCTTCATGGTGACCTATGGCTCGCTCTGTCTGATCAGCACGTTGGAACACTTTGCGGCGCGGCCGAGCTTCCGCCCGAGCTTTCGGTCGAAGTGGTACGTGAGCTTGGTCGGTGCGCTCATGTCGCTGTTCATGATGTTTCAGATGGACCCGGTCTACGCGCTGCTTTCCATCGGCATCATGGTTGGGATCTACTATGGCGTCCGTGCCACCCGAGGGGGCGACGACCTCGCCGCCATCTTCAAAGGGGTGATGACGCAGGCGACGCGCTACTCGCAAATCAAGTTGCAGGAGACGTCGGACTGGCATAAGCGGGAAGAATGGCGACCGAGCGTGATCATGGTGAGCGACACGACGTTTACCCGCACGGCGCCGCTGACGTTCTTCACGTGGTTGTGTCACCGATATGGGTTTGGCACGTATTTGCATTTCATTCCCGGGCGGCTGAGCCCGGAAACCTATCGCGAGAGCCGCAAGTACCTGACTCGGTTGATCGAGATGACGCACTCCACCAAGAGCGCCGTATACGTGGATACCATGATCTCTCCGTCCATCCGCTCGGCGCTGGCCCAGGCGCTGCAACTGCCCGGCGTATCCGGGATGGAAAACAACATGATCCTCTTCGAGTTTACCGAGGAGGATTCCGCGGAACGGCTCGAGGCGGTCGTCGACGGGTGTTTCATGGCCCGATCGACCAGAATCAGCAATCTCATCTTGCGACACGGCGCGCACTTCTTTGGCGATCACTCGAGAATCGACATTTGGCTGACGTGGCATGACTACTGGAACGCCAATTTGATGATCCTGCTTGCGTACATCTTGCTGGGCCATTCGACGTGGGATAAGGCGGAGATACGCATTCTCGCCGCGTTCCCGAGGGAAGAGGTGGACGAACAGCGCGCGAAGCTGATGGAGATGATTACGGCTGGGCGGTTGCCGATCAGCCAAAAGAACCTCCGCATCATCCCCACCCACGATCAGGTGGACTTCGAGCGTCTCGTGGAAAATCGGTCGAAAGACGCGGATCTCGTGATCATGGGATTCACGGAAGCGCGCCTCCGGGAGAAAGGGACCGACCTGCTCCGACGGCATCCGGCGCTCAGAGAAGTCCTGTTTGTCGAAGCCGCCCAGGAAGTGGAAATCGTCTAGCACCCAACAACGTAAAGAACGGTGTGAAATCCGCCGCTGTCTTCGCTCGGCGGTCATGTGAAGCGTCCCCGGTAGCGCGTGCCGCGGCCGGGCCGTATCCTATGCACCATCCTTGACTCGGGTCATACGGTGTCCGCTCCGCCGGAACTCATTGTCGAACGGCAAGACCACATGCTCCTGTGTCGCCTGAACCGGCCGGAGCGGTTGAATGCCGTGACGTTTGAGATGTATCAGGCGCTCGAACGCGCCTTTGCAGACACGGCCGCGGATCCATCCGTGCGAGTGGCCGTGATCACCGGAGCGGGCCGGGCGTTTTGCGTCGGGGCAGACCTCACCAATCACCGGGCGCGCGATCAACACACGGCGCCCGTGGAGTACATCCGGGCCGGACAGGCGGCGAACCTGGCCATTCAACGGTTTCCAAAACCGGTGATCGCCGCCATGAACGGGCATGCCATCGGCGCTGGGTTAGAGCTTGCGCTCTCCTGTGATTTTCTGATCGTGGCGACGCAAGCAAAGCTCAGGTTTCCCGAGCTTGGGCTCGGGACGTTTGTGGGAGGCGGAGCCGTGTACACGCTCGCTCAGCGCGTTGGTTTTGCCAGGGCGCGGGAACTGCTGCTGCTGGGCGAGTTCATACTCGCGGCAGACGCCGTCGAGATGGGACTCGTGTCCCGCGCGACCGAATCAAGCGATGTGCTGCCGGAAGCCGTGAAACTCGCCAAAAATCTCGCGACCAAAGCGCCCACGTCGGTTTCGCTGCTCAAGCACGCCATGGAACAGGCTCGGTATTTGGGCGTCGAGGAAGCGATGGCGTTGGAGGAAGCGGCGCTGGCGAAGTGCATGCGGACCAAGGATTGGAAAGAGGGTGTGGAGGCGTTCCACGAAAAACGCGAGCCACGGTTTATCGGTGAGTAGCAACGCAAGCCTGGACCCGGTGCTCAATCCACGCGCCATCGCGGTGGTCGGCGCCTCCCGAGATCCGACCAAACGCGGCTACCGCGCCCTCCAACTGCTCATCGAGTCGGGGTTCGGCGGTAAAATCTTTCCCGTGCACCCCAGCGGGGGAGAACTGCTCGGTCTGCCTGTCGCCACCGACATCGGGTCGATTACCGAACAGGTGGACCTCGCGATGCTCGCCACGCGCGCCGACACGATCCCCGGGATCCTCGAACAGTGTGCCGCCGCCGGCGTTCGCGGCGTGCTCGTATCGGCTGTCGGGTTTCGGGAATCGGGGTCTGATGGCGATCGCCTCGAACAACAGATCCGGGAGATCGCAAAACGAACCGGCATCCGAATGATCGGGCCCAACACCTCTGGTGTGATCAACACGTGGAGTGGTATCAACCTCGTCGGGGCCCGCGACATCAAACAAGGCGACCTCGCGTTGCTCTCCCAGTCCGGAAACGTCGCGCTCGGTTTCTTCACAGAGGCGATGACTTGGGACGCCGGCATCTCCGTGTACGTGGGTGTGGGCAACGAGAGCGACATCCTTTTCCACGAATATCTGGACTACCTGGGGGGACACGACCCCACTCGGGCGATCGCGATCTACGTGGAGGGGTTCCAAGATGGTAGGGCGTTCATCGATGTCGCGAAACGGGTCAGCCGCCAAAAACCGATCGTGTTGTTGAAGGGTGGACGCACCGATCGCGGTGTAGCGACCGCGCGCTCGCACACGGGAGCGGTGGCTGGGTCGTATCCGGTGCTTCGAGCGGCGCTTCGACGGAGCGGGGTGAGCGAGGTCCTCCGGTCGGATGAACTCTTTTCGGTGACCCGTGCGCTTGCCGACCAACCCCCGGTGCCGGTTCCCAAGGCCGTGGCGGTCATCGCCGACGGCGGAGGTCACGGGACTCTGGCGGCCGACGCATTGCAGACGCTCAACGTTCCGCTTGCGACCTTCACGCGTGAGACAACCGATCGGCTGAAGACGCTGTTGGACGTAAAGGGCGCGGTTCACAATCCGCTCGATATGGCCGGAGCGACCGATCGCGATCCGGCGGTTTTCGAACGCGTGTTCGAGATCGTCGCCGCCGACAGCGAGACCGGAGGAATTTTTCTGGTTGGTCTGTTTGGCGGGTACGCCATCCGGTTCCACGAAAACCTGGCCGCACCCGAGCTTGCTGCCGCACAGGGGATCGCCAGGATCATGCAGGAGCGCGCGCTTCCTCTGGTCGTCCATTCGGTGTTTGCTGGCCAACGCCCGGAACCCTTGCGAGCGTTGAGTCGCGCGAACGTTCCCATCGTCCGGTCGGTCGAAGTGGGCAGCCGGTGTTTCCGCGCGCTGCACGCGCGCGGGCTCTTCCTGGCTGAAGAACCGGTACCACCGGTCGTGATCGCAACGCAACGAACGGAGCCGGAGGGGGTACTCGCGGCGCGGCGGGAAAACCGCCTCACATTACTCGAAACGGAAGTCCGCGAACTGCTCGCCCGCGAGGGCGTTCCGCTCACGCCAGCGTCGTTGTGCCGTACCGCGGACGAGGTTGCACAGTTCATCGCGGGAAGCAAAGGCTCGGTCGCCCTCAAGGTCGTTTCGGCCGGCGTTCCGCATAAAAGTCAAGCGGGCGGCGTGGCGCTCAACGTCACGACGCCCGACGAAGGACGGGCGGTCTTCGAGCGGGTGATCGAGTCGGTCTCGCACTACGCACTGCAACTTGGCGTCGCGCCCAACATCCGGGGCGTACTCGTATCGCCGATGCTCACTCCCCCGGTGGCGGAGGTGCTGGTGGGCGTGCATGAGGACACCCAGTTCGGCCCGATGCTCACTGTCGGGACCGGTGGCGTCCACGTGGAGGTGCATCGGGACGTTGCGCTCCGCCACCTACCTGTGGGACGCGACGAGGTGATGGAGATGTTGAGCGAGCTCCGACTGGCAAAGCTTCTGGGAGGCTACCGCGGACAACCTCCGGCAGATCGGGAAGCGCTGGCGGAAATGATACTCGGCGTCACCGCGGCGGCACTGTCGCACCGTGATATCGAAGAGCTGGAAGTGAACCCGGTGTTCGCATATCCCGACCGCGCCGTTGCGGTGGATTGCCGCGCGTTCTTGCGGAGCGTGACGAACAACGGTCCGGACGGTCTCGAGAGACCACTCCACGAGCGCCGGGCCGGCAGTCTGTTGTCGTCATCCC
>JBFIZG010000136.1:0-8307 GCA_041604955.1 Gemmatimonadales bacterium
AGCCCCAGTCGGCGAGCGAGCTCGGCCCGGTCGGTGTCGCCGGGCTCTTCCAACCCGAGGGTTGGGATGGAGCGGTCACGCGCGATGGCAATGAGTCTGGCGGCCGGCCGCTCGTGCAACCCACCGGTGAGCACGACCACCTGTGGCTCCGAGCGCCGCAGCGTGGCGTTCAGATCGTCTAGCGACGACACCATAACCGTGCGATACCCCGCAGCCTCGAACGCCGCGTTGGTGGGAACCGCGGTTTCGAGATCATCCATCGTGATGAGGATCTCGTCGGCCATCAGTGATCCGTCGGTTCGTGTTTGAGGATCTGGACCGCGTGCTCGATCACGGACTCGAGTGTGGCGAGCCCGTCCTGTACGCCACCCGTGCTGCCCGGCAGGTTGACGATCAACGTCGCCTGCCGTATGCCTGCGACCGCTCGCGACAAGATGGTCCGGGGCACGCGTCGTCGCGCGTCCGCTCGCATCGCTTCGACGATTCCCGGCGCTTCCCGTTCGATCACCGTTCGGGTGGCCTCCGGAGTCACGTCGCGCGGCCCAAAACCGGTTCCTCCCGTCGTGAGCACGACGTCCGCCGTTCCACTGTCGGCCCAACGAACGATCGCGCCGGCAATCAGGTCCGTCTCGTCTGCGACCACCGCTCGTCCCACCAACTCGTAACCGCGATCCCGCACCCACGTGACGATGGCATCACCGGATGTGTCATCCCGCTTTCCGGCGGCGCTCAGATCGGACACCGTAAGCACGGCTACGTTGATGGACGGCATCCTGGCGTCATCACTTTCGCTTGACGCTCCCACCAGTATAGAACGGCATCTTCGTCACCTCCGCCGCCACCCGTTTGCCACGGCAATCGATCTCGATCGCGGTACCCGGCTCGATCGAATGCGTCGGCAGGTACGTCGTGCCGATTCCGCGCTTGAGCGTCGGGCTGAACCCGCCGCTTCTCACGATGTCGACCTTGATGTTGTTCAGATACACTTCGTACCCGTGTCTCGGAATGGCGCTCTTCTCCGGCACCGTGAATCCAACGAGTTTCCGCCGCGGGCCACCCGTGCTCTTAACGGTCTGAAGCGCGGGCAATCCAATAAACGGCGCGCCTTTGTTCAACTTGACGATCCACCCGAGATTGGCTTCGTACGGATTCACCGTGTCGTCGATGTCGCTGCCATAGAGCGCAAGTCCGGCCTCCAACCGCAGCGTGTCGCGCGCGCCGAGCCCGACGGGCACCGCACGTCCGTGACCTACCAACGCGCTCCACATCTGTTCGGCGGCGTTGGGACGGAAATACAATTCAAACCCGTCCTCGCCGGTGTAACCCGTGCGGGAGATGAAACACTCGATGCCGGCAACCTGCCCGACCTCGAAGCGATAGTATCCGATCTGCTTCACGTCTGTCTTGGTGAGAGACGCAACGAGATTTTCGGCTTTGGGACCTTGTATCGCCAGAAGCACCACCTGTTCGGAGATATTCTTCACACGGACATTGATCGAGCCCTTCCGTTCGATCACGTGCTTCCAGTCCTTCGCGATGTTCGAGGCGTTGACCACGAGCATGAGCCGATCGTCGAACCGGTAGACAAGCAGATCGTCGATGAACGTGCCTTCGTCGTTCAAGAGGGCGGAATACTGCGCCTGTCCTTCGTCGAGGCGCGCCACGTCATTCGACGTCAGCCGGTTCACGAACGCGTTCCGGTCGGGACCCGAAATCTCAAACTCTCCCATGTGCGAGACGTCGAACACGCCGACACCGGTGCGCACGGCTTCGTGTTCCTTAGTCACCCCCTCGTATTGCACCGGCATGTCGAACCCCGCAAAGGGCACCATCTTCGCGCCCAGCGCCACATGCACGTCGTAGAGCGGTGTTCGTTTCAGCGTACTCTCACTCATAGTCATCCTTTCAACCCATCAGGGTGGCCAGCAACGCCTTCTGCGCGTGCAGCCTGTTTTCGGCTTGATCGAACACGCGTGACTGGGGACCCTCGAACACGTCCTCGGTCACCTCTTCACCCCGGTGCGCCGGCAGACAGTGCAGAAAAATCGCGTCCGGCTGCGCGAGTTGCATGAGAGATCGATCGACCGTGAATCCTCGAAACGCCTGCACGCGTGTATCCGCCTCACCTTCCTGACCCATCGAGGCCCACACATCCGTGTTGACGACGTCGGCGCCGCGAACCGCATCGGCGGGAGCCCGCGAGAGCGACACGGTCGTTTTCCGTTTCGCGGCGTCGAGGATGGCACTGTCGGGATCGTATCCCTCCGGACATGCAAGCCTCAACTCGAATCCGAGCAGTGCGGCTGCGTTGAGCCACGAGTTGGCCATATTGTTCCCGTCGCCAACCCATGCCACGGTCTTGCCGCTCCACGTCCCCAACGCTTCGCGAATCGTGAACATGTCCGCCAACACTTGGCAGGGATGTAAAAGATCGGTGAGTCCGTTGATCACCGGGACGCTCGCGTATTCGGCCAACCCTTCGACGTCCGCCTGAGCGAACGTGCGGATCATGATGCCGTCCACGTACCGGGACAGCACCCGCGCCGTATCCGCAATCGGTTCGCCCCGGCCGAGTTGGATATCGCGCGCCGACAGAAACAGCGCCGACCCGCCCAGCTGAAACGTCCCGACTTCGAAGGAGACCCTCGTTCGGGTGCTGCTCTTGGCAAAGAGCATGGCAAGCGTCTTCCCGGCGAGCGGTTTCTCGCGGTACCGGCCGCTCTTCAGGTCGCCGGCCAGATCGAGCACGCCGGTGAACTCGTCCGCGGAAAGGTCCGAAATCTTCAGAAAGTCACGTTTCGACATATCGGGGGCATAGTAGTGCGTCAAAATGACAGGCCAGGAGGAGTGATTTTAGCGGTGCTGACGGGAGGTGTAAAGGAGGGCGAAGCGACGTTACAAAATGAACTTTCGCAGGTCTTCGTCCTCCACGATCCGCATGAGACGGTCACGGGCCATCTCACTACCGATCACGAAGTTCTTGTCGGGTACATCCGGAAGATCGAACAGGATGTCCTCGAGCAGCGTCGTCATCACGGTGTGCAGCCGACGGGCGCCGATGTTTTCCATTCGTTCGTTCATCAACATCGCGATACGCGCGATCTCGCCGACTCCGTCTTCGCTGAACTCCAACTTGGCGTCTTCGGCATGGCAGAGCGCCTGGTACTGTTTGATGAGCGAATTTTCCGGCTCGGTCATGATCCGGACGAAGTCGTCGGCCGTGAGTGGTGCCAGTTCCACCCGTATGGGGAATCGGCCTTGCAGCTCCGGAATGAGGTCTGACGGCTTGGCCACGTGAAACGCGCCGGCCGCAATGAAGAGAATGTGGTCGGTACCGACGTAGCCGTACCGCGTCTGCACGGTCGATCCTTCGACGACCGGCAGGAGATCGCGCTGCACGCCCTCGCGCGACACGTCGGGGCCGGCCTGACCGCGCTCGCCGGCAATCTTGTCCAGCTCGTCGATAAAGATGATGCCGTGGTTCTCGACACGGTCGAGCGACTCGTTCACGACGTCGTCCATGTCCACGAGCTTCTTCAATTCTTCGTCGATGAGTATCCGCCGCGCGTCGCTCACCCGAACAGTCCGGCGCTTTGTCCGCTTGGGAAGAAAATCTTGCAACGCCTCGGTCAAGTTCACGTCCGGCGCATCCATCCCGGGCTGCGACTGCATGAAGTCCAGGATGGGGATGCCCTGTTGCGAGATTTCGATCTCGACCTCCCGGTCCTCCATCTTGCCGTCATTCAGGAGCTGCCGGATTTTCGCGCGGGTTCGTTTCCGTCGTTCGTCCAGCGTCTCGTCCGATCCATCTTCCGATTCGGGAGCGGCACCGTCGTCGGCACGAATTTCGCCGGTCGAAGAGACGACAAAGAGCGGCCGAGATGTCTCATCGCCGTCCGGAAGCACAACTGGTTTGCGATCCGCCGTCACACCCGTGGGTTTGGCGGAGGCGGGCGGTGGCAACAACAAGTCGAGCAGTCGTTCTTCGGCACGTTGCTCGGCGACCGGGAACACTTCGTCCTCCCGCTCGCCGCGCACCATATTGATCGCCGAGTCCACGAGGTCGCGTACCATCGACTCGACGTCGCGTCCGACGTATCCCACTTCGGTGAACTTCGACGCCTCGACTTTGATAAACGGCGCGCCCGCAAGCCGCGCCAGCCGCCGCGCGATCTCCGTCTTCCCGACTCCGGTCGGGCCGATCATGATGATGTTGTTGGGGAGGATCTCGTCCCGGATATCTTCCGGCGCCCGCTGTCGGCGCCAGCGGTTTCGTATGGCGATCGCCACCGCCTTCTTGGCGTCGCGCTGACCCACGATGTACCGGTCCAGTTCGGCGACGATCTGACGGGGCGCGAGCTCTTCGAGCCAAGGCGCCTGTTCGGGTACCGGCGGAGCGGCCGCGGTTTCGAGCGAAGTCGGTTGCGTGGTCATTTAGCTATCTGTTCGGACGACGCTGCGTCGCCCTTCCCCTTACCGTCGCCATTGCGGGCGAGATCATGATCCCAGCTCGAGCAACGTGATGTTGTCATTCGTAAACACACAGATGTCTGCCGCAATCTCCAAGCTCTTCTGAACGATCTCGCTCACCGACAGATCTGAGTTCGCGGCCAATGCCCGAGCCGCTGCAAGCGCATAGTTCCCGCCGCTTCCAATGCCGACCATGCCGTCATCGGGCTCGATCAGCTCACCCGAGCCGCTCACGACAAACGAGTTGTCTTGGTTGGCCACCACGAGCAGCGCTTCGAGCCGACGGAGCACCCGGTCACTTCGCCAATCCTTTGCCAGCTCGACGACGGCACGCTGGAGGTTGCCAGGGAACCGTTCGAGCTTTTCCTCGAAGCGCTCGAACAGCGTAAACGCGTCCGCCGCGGCGCCCGCGAAACCCGCCAGCACCTTGTCGTTCGCAAGCAACCGGATCTTCTTGGCATTGGCCTTCATGACGGTGTCGCCCACGGTGACCTGCCCGTCTCCGCCCATGGCGACGCGGCCGTCCTTTCGTACGCACAAGATGGTGGTTGCGTGGGAACGCTGCTGCAATGACCCCCCTAGGCTCGCGGGTGTGCGTCCTGATACACCTTCTTCAACCGCTCGACGCTCGTATGAGTATACACCTGTGTCGTGCTCAGTGAAGCGTGGCCCAAGAGCTCCTGGACGGACCGAAGATCGGCCCCAGCATCCAGGAGATGGGTCGCGAAGCTGTGACGCAGGCTGTGAACCCTGAATCCGGAGTTCTCGTCCAGCGTCCCCAACCATCGCTTGACGATGAGCTGAATACCGCGCGGCGACAACCGCTTCGCTCTGGCCGAAAGAAACACCGCGCGCTGGTCGCCGCCTTTGGTGTGTTGGAGGCGTTCCTCGCGCAACTCGTAGTACTGTCGCAGAGCGCGCGCGGCGTAGCTCCCAAGCGGAACGATCCGTTCCTTCTTGCCCTTCCCGCGCGCTTTCACCTGATCCGACACGAGGTCGACATCGGATACGTTGAGCCCCGCAAGCTCCGACAGCCTGACCCCCGTCGCGTAGAAGAGTTCCAGAATAGCGAGGTCGCGCGTCGGACCGAACTCACCGCTCTCCGCCAGCGTGTGAGCGTACTCAAACATGAGGTCCACCTGCGCACGGTCGAGCACAGCCGGAAGACGCTTCTCCTGCTTCGGAATCCTCACCGACGCCGCGGGGTTCACATCGACGGTGTAATGATTGTTCAGAAATTGGTAGAAACTCCGGAGCGCCGATATGGCTCGCGCGATCGAGCGCTTGGCCAAACCGCGGCGCGCGAGGTCGCCCATGAATCCCCGCACGGCCAAGCGATCGACGGTAGCCCAGTTCCACGAGGCGGCGTCGCCGTGGTGTCGGTCGCAAAACTCCTGAAACATCGCGAGGTCGCGGCCGTACGCCTTGACCGTATGCGCCGAGTCGTTCCGCTCCTTGTCGAGGTACTCGAGAAACCTCGCAACCTCGGGACGCGGCGCGTCCGTCACACTGCGACCGCCGCGGTCTGGTCGGCAAAGGCCTGCATCGCCCGGAGCGCGCGCTCCGACAGCCGTTCACGTTTCACGCGTTTGTCTTTCACGCGGCGCTCGAGCGGCGGCACCAGACCGAAGTTGGCGTTCATCGGTTGAAAATCTTTGGGGTTCGCCTCGTGGGCGTACCGGAGGAGCGCCCCCAGCATCGTTTCAGGCGGCGGAACCACAGCCTCTCGCCCGTCGAGCAGCCGCGCCAGGTTGATACCCGCCAAGAGACCCGTGGCGGCCGACTCCGTGTACCCCTCGACGCCCACGAGCTGTCCGGCAAACAACAAATGCGGGTCGTCTTTTGCCGAGAGATAGGCGGTGAGCGCCGCTGGTGTGTTGAGGTACGTATTCCGGTGAATCGACCCGTAACGATAGAACTCGGCGTCGGCGAGCCCGGGGATGGTCCTAAAGATGCGGCGCTGTTCGGGAATCCGGAGCCGCGTCTGGAACCCCACCAGATTCCACATCTGCGCGGCCTCGTCTTCTTGCCGCAGCTGTACGACGGCGTACGGTTCCCGGCCGGTGCGCGGGTCCGGCAGCCCAACCGGCTTCATGGGGCCGAACCGCAGCGTCTCCCGCCCACGACGCGCCATCTCCTCGATCGGCAAACAGCCCTCGAAGTACGGCACCTTGTCAAATTCGTGCCCCGGATATTGATCTCCCTCGATGATCGCGTCGATAAACGCGTTGTATTCCTCTTGCGAGAGCGGGGCGTTCCAGAAGTCCGCACCGCCACCCTTGCCATATCGCGACAGACGATAGAGCCGGTCTTGGTCGAGTGACTCCGTGCTCACGATGGGCGCAATCGAATCGTAAAATGACAACGACTCGAGACCGAGCCTTTGTTTGATGACGTCCGCGAGCTTGTCGGAGGTGAGCGGCCCCGAGGCAATGATGCCGGGGGACGGCAGCTCCGTGACTTCGGCACGGCGGATGGTGATGCGTGGATGACCGGTCACCCGTTCGGTGACCAATTGGCTGAACACCTCGCGGTCGACGGTGAGCGCGGCCCCGCCCGGCAGGTGCGCGGCCTTGGCGGCCTCCAGCAGTATGCTCCCGAGCAACTCGAGCTCTGCTTTCAGCAGCCCGTGAGCGTTGACCAGTTCGGTGGACTTGAAGGTGTTGCTACAGACGAGTTCGGCGAGCCGATCGGTTTGGTGCGCCGGTGTCTTGGTGACCGGTCGCATCTCGTACAGCGTAACGTCAACGCCCCGTTCGGCGAGCGCCCACGCTGCCTCGCAGCCGGTCAAGCCGCCACCGACGACCGCGGCGTTCACGAAGCCGCCTTGGTGGCGGACTCCTCCTCTACTTCGAATTTGTGCTCGCATGCGACACAGCGACGAAACTCGCCACGCGCCTTGGTGGATCGTTTCTCTGCGCCGACGTACCCACAGCTGGGACACGTGTCGGGCACGGGACGGTACCAGGTCGAGAACTCGCACTCCGGGTAATTAGAACACCCGAAGAACGAGCGGCCCCGTTTGGTACGTCGCTCGATGACGTCGCCGGTCCGGCACTGCGGACACTTGACGCCGAGCGGCAACGGACGCGTGTGCTTGCACTTGGGATACTGCGTGCACGCCAAGAACTCGCCGTATCGCCCGGTCTTGATGACCATGGGCGCCTTACATTCTTGACAGACTTCGTCGGTCGGACGGTCGGGTACTTTGTCTCGCTTGAGCGGCTTGGTGTACTTGCACTCCGGATACGTCGTGCAGGCAATGAAGGGACCGAACCGGCCGCTCTTGACCGTGAGCTTCCCGCCGCATTCGGGGCAGGGTTCCTTTTCGATCTCGTCGACATCGTGTGCCTCACGGATCATCGCGGCGGTGTCAACGTTGTCGAGCGCCTTCTTGAACGGCCCGTAGAAATTTTCGAGAACTTTGCGCCACTTGAGTTCGCCCTCTTCGACCTTGTCGAGTTCGGTCTCCATCTCTGACGTGAACTCGACGTTGAACACGTCCGGAAACCGGTTGACCAGTACCTTGGAAACGGTTTCACCCAACTCCGTCGTATGGAACCGCCGGGCCTCCATCTTCACGTAGCTCCGCTCGCGCAGTGTAGACACGATGCTGCTGTACGTGCTGGGCCGGCCGATCCCGAGCGCTTCCAAATCTTTGACGAGACTCGCCTCGCTGTACCGCGGGGGCGGTTCGGTAAAGTGCTGTTTCGGGACGATTTCCTTGACCTTCGCCTTGTCACCCTTTTCCAGACTCGGAATGGGAGACAGGTCTTCGAACGTGGGTTTGTCTTCGGCCTCCTTCGCCTCGGCGTAGAGCACATGGAACCCGTCGAA
>JBFIZG010000137.1:0-8295 GCA_041604955.1 Gemmatimonadales bacterium
CCCCCCAAGAACGGAAGCCAGAACAAGGCCGCTGAGAGCCCGATCATCCAAGCCATGGCGCCCGGCACACCGCCGCGGCGCTGCAGGTGATGCGACATGAGATTTCTCCGTTCTATCCAGTGAACACGCTTTAATCAGGCCTACGGTTGTGCTTATCCGTACGCGCGGCGAGCTCATGAGTTTCGACGGACGGTTTGGGCTCGGCCCGACGGACCAAGATCTCGCGGGCGATTTCTCGATCCAGAGCCAACTCGGTCTCGCCAACCCTAATTACACATGTTGGCCGTTGTTGGAGCACCGTCGCCTCGGCGCCCGGAATCAATCCGAAGACCGCGAACGCGTTACGCCGGTCCGGGACGGTTCCACCCACGCACATGACGATCGCGCCATCACCTGCTCCGAGGTCATCAATCGCGAGAATGTCCTGTGGCAGCTGTTGCCGAGCCCGCGACGGTCGGCCCCACAAACGTCGAATCCACGAGACTCGAGGCGGCCGGAGCGGGAATTCGTATTCGCAACTCGGGCAGCGAAGCAAGTTGCACAATGCGCCCAGCGGACACCCGTGGGCGCACAGCGTGTCCTGTTTCTCGAACTCAAACCCACAGAGTGGGCAGGTCAGGTACTCAGCAACCATGTTCCGACGTGGTTGAGTATTCCGCCGACGACGAACGCAAACGGGAAAACGAACCCAGCAATAGCCCATGCGGTCCGGGCTCCGTATTCCTTCACGATCATCAGGAAGTTGGCGAAGCACGGCATGAACAGCGTTATCGTCACCATCGCGACGAAGATTTGGTGTTCGGACAAAATCGCAGCCGATCCGGTGGCGGCATCCAAAATGTACACGGCGCCAAAGTCGCGTCGCATAAACCCCACCAGAAACGCGTTCGCCATTTCTTTCGGGAGCCCGAGCCACCCTGACACTAGCGGCTCGCCAAGCTGGGCAATGCGCACGAGCACGTCTGCTCGATCAAGCAGGAACAAGACCGCGGTGCCCGCGACGAAGACGGGGATGACTTCACGGAGATACCAATCGAGACGGGCGAGCGTTTTGGTCGCCACATTCGCGAACTGCGGCCGGCGCATGGGTGGAATCTCCATGATGAACACGCTGCTCTCCCCACCGATCACACGAGCCGTCAGCCACCCAACCGAGACGATCACACAGATCACGACCCCAAGCCACAACAACGCTCCTGACGGAGAGAGCGCGGCCATCATCGCCAACAGGACACCGAGCTGTGCGGAGCATGGCACGGCTAACGCGAGCAGCATGGTCGTCACGACTCGCTCTCTTCGCGTTTCTAAGATACGTGTGGTCATGGTCGCCATCGTGTCGCACCCGAGGCCGAGGATCATCGGGAGCACTGCCTTTCCATTCAGGCCGATTACACGGAACGCTCGGTTGACCATGACGGCCATGCGGGCAAAGTACCCCGAGTCCTCAAGCATGCCGAACACGAGAAAAAAGGCGGTGACAATGGGAAGCACGATGGCCAACGCGTAGCTCAGGGCCATGGTGATCGCACCAAACTCTCCAACCAGTGAGTCGTGTATGAAACGCGCCACTTGCTGAGATGCCGAAAGCCCGGTTCCGGAAAGCAGGGAATAGTCCGGCATCACCACCGTTCGCTCTACGACTCCGAGGGTCACCTCCCGTGTTGGTGTGACCGGCAAGCCAATGGAATGCGACGATACGACCCGGTCGTGCTCGTGCGGAAACGGGAGCACGGCGTCGGCAGCGCGAATGGCGAGCGGATTCACCCGCTGCTCGAACACCAGGCCCTCGAGTACGTCGACCAGCGTGCCGGCGCCGAAGAGGCCAACAAACCAGAAGACCGACGTCAACACCAGCGCCAGCAACGCCAGCCCCTTGAGCGGATGCATTGCCCAGAACCCGAGCCTGACCCTGAGGGTCGCATGCCGTGGCTGCGAGATGGAGTATGTTTCGCCGAGGATCTCGTTCACGCGCGCCAATCTGGCTCGATTCACCGCGTAGTCATCGCCCGGCGGGGTCGCAAAGACGTTGGGTGGCCGGGCTGCCGCAAGCGCCTCGATGAGTGATTGCGTCCCTTGATTGCGCGTCGCCACGGTTCGGACCACGGGGATCCCCAGAACCTCGGCAAGGCGTTCGGTGTCGATTGACCCACCCCGATCCTCCAGCTCATCCTGCATGTTGAGAACGAGGACAGTTGGACGCTGTAGATCCGCGAGCTGAAGTGTCAACAACAGGGCCCGTCGCAGGTTCTTGGAGTCAGCTACCTGAACGAGGGTCGCGTTCGCGTACTGCTCGAGCATACGTTGGGTAACGCGAGCGTCAGCACTCCGAGGTGTGAGATCGTTGATCCCGGGGGTGTCGATGACTTCCCCGGAACGGCCGTCGAATGCGGCTCGGGCGCGGACGAACTCCACCGTCGTGCCGGGATAGTTGGATACGGTCACGTAACGGTTGGTGAGGTTCTTGAACAACACGCTCTTTCCAACGTTCGGATTGCCCACCAACAACGTGGTGTGTCCCTCCGCCGTTGTGGTTTCTGACGCGGATTGAGCGGCCATGCCCGGACCCATCAGGCTCACTTCCATCGGGAGCGTTAGCTTACTGTCAACTGAGTAAATGGACCCTGTCGTTGTGAAGGACCTGTGAAGCCCCCGTGAAGCACGAGCCATGACGTTTCGGTGGCTGGTGACCGGCGCCGCCGGCCAGTTCGGGAGCGTATTGCTCCGGTCCCTGGTCGAGGGGAACGAATCCGCGCTCGGTCTCGTGCATCGTGCGGGTTCGGGACCGGATTTCGGCGAGACGGCAGCACTCGATATCCTGGACCACACGGCGGTGGCAGAGAGCATTGGGCACTGGAAGCCGCGATTTGTGATCCATGCGGCCGCAATCGCCAACGCGCAAACCGCCTTCCAAGATCCGGTGCTCGCCCGCCGGACGAACGTGGAGGCAACGGCCCACCTGGCGGCGGTTGCCGTCCGAGCCGGAGCGCGCTTCACGTTCGTTTCGAGCGACCTCGTCTTCGATGGTACCACTGGCGGCTACGACGAGGCTTCGCATCCGAACCCGCTCTCCGTATACGGGAGAACAAAGGCCGATGCCGAGCAGGTGGTTCTTCAGGCTGGGGGTGTCATCGTCCGACCGGCGATCATGTACGGAATTCCAGCGGTCCGGCGAACGACCGTGTTCTTACAACATCTCAAGGCCATCGAGGAGAACGCGCCCCTCGCTCTATTCGAAGATCAATTTCGCTCGCCTATTGCGCTCACGGATGCCGCCACGGCATGTATCGACGTGACGGCGAGTGAGAGGACCGGGATCTTTCACGTTGCGGGTCCGGAGCGTTTGTCGCGCCTCCGGATGGGAGAAATCATGGCACGGGCAATGGGCCGCACCGAACTACAGCTTGTGGCGACGCGGCAGAGCGATCTCGAGGCGCCCGAGCCACGCCCTCGGGACGTCAGCTTGGCTTGCGGCCGGTTCACCGCAGCGTTCGGCCGCCCGCCTGGCAGGCCGATGGACACGGTGATGCGGGAAATCGCGGATGGGTTGGACGGCGGCTAGCTCGCGCCCTCGGATCCTTGCTCGCGCTTTCGGAGTTCCGACCTCAAACGAAGCAGCTCATTCTCCATGTTGTGAACCTCGGTGACGTCGCGAGCCACCGCGTACAACATGCCGCTTTCGGGGTCGGGAAACGATGTCCAGTGAAGATGTTTGTACGAGCCGTCCTTGCAGCGGTATCGGTTTCTGAACGAAAGCGTCGGGACGCCCGTCGCCAGCTTGTCGACTTCTCGGAGCGTCTCCGTGCGATCCTCCGGATGGATGAAATCGACAAAGGGTTTCTCCATCATTTCGGCTGGAGTGTACCCCAGGGTTCGCTCGAATGCCGGGTTCACGTGCTTGAAGTACCCGTCGACACCGGCAATACATAGCATGTCGACTGCCAGGTTGAAGAACTTCTCGACGTCGTGTTCCGCGTTAGGCTGCGGACCGGAGGCCGACGCCACCGCGCCGCATTCCGGACAGTACTTGGCGCCCCGGGGCAACCGGGACTTGCACGCTCGACAGGATTTGGACAACGACGGCACCAACGAGCCTCCGGTCACGAGTACGCCAAAACCTAGAACGACACGCAGATGGCGGCAACGACCCCCTCCACCCAGGACGCCGGCGGTGACCGCCTGATGGAATCGGAACGCGTCACCCCCACCCAATGAACCGCATCGTCGGTGTCCTGTTCCTGCTGACCATCGGGTGCCACATGCCGCCTCGCCCGGAATTCCGGCCCGCCACTGTCCACAACGACGAGGCCGTGAGGGCCTGGCTCGCAACCGGGGAGCCGCTGGTTCTCACGCACAGTTACGAGAACGACGAGGTGGATGTTTCGATCGAGATCAGCCGGCCCGATTCAGTGCGCCTCCTCTGTGCGATCCGGGTCGAGAACCGCTCACAGCACGACACGGTGATCGACTTTGGCAATACGACCATCGAAGACGAGGAAAAGTTCCTCTGGACGCTATCCGGCGCCGCCTTCTCGGTGCACGACAATGACTGGTCCGAGGAATGGCGTGTCGCACCGGGGGAAGACGGGGTCTTTACTGCGGTCTACGAGAACCTGAAGGGCGCCGGTCGCTCACCCACGGCGTTCGTCGTCCGGCTCGTCGGCTTCATCGGCCCCCTCGAGCTCCTCGACCTCTTCTCATTCACGCGGATCGACTGGCCCTGACTGCGATCGCGCATTCTCCGCCGTGGCATCGTTGGCTCCGCGACACGACGCACCGCGCACGTACAGCGCTTGCGACGAAGCTTGGGAACATGAAGAACCCCGCATGAAGAATCACGCGGGGCGGACAACGAATCGCAGGCGAGAGATCAGTTTTTCGCAGGCTGCTTCGGTCGGCTGAGGCTCCAAACGTACGCTGCCACGCTCAACAACTGCTGGTCGTCCAGGGTGGTGGCTTTCTGGTGGGGCATCGCGGTTCCGCTCTCCGCCCACGCGCCTCTTTTGAGCGTGTTCACGATCGCCTCGTACGTTCCATCCCCGTGCGTCCACTCGTCGTCGGTGAGATCGTTGCCGAGATTCCGGATGCCTTTTCCGTCCGGCCCGTGACAAATCGTGCAGATCCCCGGACCACGAAAGACCTGCCTCCCGTCAGCGATCATCAAACCAGTAACGCCTTCCGGCAACGAATCTGGAACGCCCTGCGCGGCTGCGGGCGCCGTCACAGCCAGTGACACAGCAACAATGAGTATCGAAGGGATTTTCACGACCGGCTCTCCTCCGTGGCAGTCAGTGGCGTTCGGAAAACGGCGAGTGCGTGGGCCCACCACCTTAACCGTACCGAGGACCGCGTGAAGGAAAGATGAACGACTGATGAACGGGCTCGGAGGCGCGCCGGCAACGCCGGCGCCACCTCCGCGAGCCACCACGACTCAGATCCCGATCGCCACGCCGGCGCGGAACGCCACCAAGTTGGTCTTGCTACGAATGGGGAAGACGGTGATCGAGCCGTCGAAGTGCTCGACGATGCTGCCGCGCTTCAGGTACTCCGTCACCCCGTGGTACGTTTGCTGTACCGAGAGGTCCAGCGAGACGGGATGCCTGCCACGGGAGACCCGAAGCAACAACCCACCCCCACCCGTGAGCGCAAACGTGAAGTCATCAAAGTTCGTCGAGCTGGCAAAACTCTCGTAACTCGACGTCCCGCTCACGTCTGAAACGGTGCCGAAGTAGGCGAACCCTCCGGTCCCGAAGACGTACGGACGAATCGCTCCGGTGCCAAGAATGATCTGGGGACCGACGCCCAGGCTCGCGATGAAGTTGTTCGTGCTCACGTCGACAAAGACGCGCCGCACTGTTTCACTGAGCGGCACCTCGAAGCGCTCGTGCCCGTAGATGATCATCGTGCCGTCGAACCGTAGCCCGACGTGACGACCACGGTCGAACGTCACCAGCCCGTACAACCCCGCGCCACCTCCCCATTCGACGAAGTCCCGGAACTCGCCGACCGGGCGGGCGACGGTCGCGTTGATTCCCACTACCCCACCCAACCCCGAACCCCCTCGATGCCGGTGCTGCGCCTGCGCCGGTACCGTGCCGGCAAGCAGCAGTGCGCCAATCCCGAAGACGGACACGATTCGCTTCATGAGGTCCTCCTGGTCGCGGTCTTCAACGAAGGGGAGCAAGCCGCGTGCCCTGGAGGAAGGACGGCGCAAGGAATTGAAAATTGAGCACTTAGAGAAACGAGAGGTGACGAGGTTCGCGGTGATGCCGTCCTCGGGTTTGGACAACGAGACGGGTGTGAGGGGTCAGAACCCCCGACGGCCGTTCTTGCAGGAAGCGGCTAGAGCTTGGCTCCCGCGGCGTGCACCGGCTCGATGCGCACCGTTTCGGTGGAGTGCAGGTAGGCGTTTTGATCGTGGTGCAGGGCGCCGTTTGGCAGCCACTCCCACAGCGGTCCGAGATCCCGTCTGATCCAATCGACGAAAAACGCGGGTATCTCTTCGGTTTCGCGCTCGAAGTACTTCCGCACGTTCCGATCGACGTCGAGTAGATGTCGGAGCTTCTTGAAATATCGGAGCCGCCCGAACCCTTCCGATGACACCGACCGGACAAAGTGAATCCACCGCGGGATCGCGGACTTGACCGCCCGATGGCGCTTTCCGATCGCCGGCCACGAAAACGAGTACCCCTGAATGTCGATGAGGTGATCGTAGAACTCCGTCCAGGAATAGTTCTTGGGTCTGACGTTCATGACCTGGTTGTTGTTCATGAAATGGAACGGAAACGGAAGGACGCGACCGTCACGCTGATACTCGATGTTGAGGGGAGCGGCCTGGCCGAACGACGTGAGCAACGAATAGGCGGGAAACACACCCGGAGTCAGATCCAAAAACCGCTTGGTGAGTTCGAACGGCTGGTCTCCGCGATCGACGTCCAGTCCAAACAACAGGTTGCCCTGGACGAACGGGATGTGCCGCAAGATCATGTTGACGTGATCCGAGACGTGCTGGACTTTGGTCTCTCCTTTCTTCGACCCGGTCTTCGATTTGTTTCCCATGTCGTACCACGATTCGATACCCGGCAGAATCCCCTTGAAACCGTTTTTCTTCAGCCGTGTGACGTGACTTTCCGAGAGCAGCGACAGGCTGCTCTCCGCAATGAAATCGATCGAGTCGGGTGGTACGGCCTCCTCGATGGCGTCCAGATAATCGTTGAAGCGAATTCCGAAGTTCGGATCGTGCCAACCAACACGCGGGCGCTTGAATTTCTGACGCAGGAACCGCAGATCGTTTTTGAGGTCGTCGAAATCGAGGGGTTGATACGGAACCTCGGAATCAATGCAGAAATTGCAGGTGTAGGGACACCCGAGGCTGCCGATCATCGGGACGATCTTGAGAAAGGGCGCCTGCTCGTGCGTCTGCTCGATGAATTTCCAGCGCTCGCGAACTCCGGGAAGCCCATCGGGATGCCGGCTTGCCGACATCATCCGTCCCAACGGGCGATGCGGTTCGCACTCCCTCAGCACGTCGGCGATCGATTCTCTGTTGGAAAACCCGAGCACGTAGTCGAAGTACTGACGGGCATCTTGCGGATAACAGCGCGCATGTGGCCCACCGAGCGCCGTCACCGCACCGCGCGACCGAAGCAGATTGCTCAGCGCATAAGCCGGCAACGCCGCCTGCGTAAACGCGCCGATGAACACGAGGTCCACGGCATCCGGCAGTCCATCCACCAAGCTGTCGAAGCTACGGCCCGTGTAGCAGATGAACGTGACCTCGTGACCTTCCTGTTCGCACCAGAGCGCCACAACCTGCGGCATGATGCTCGTGAGGTTGGCGTTCATGATGCGCCCCCACAACCTGCTGGTCGGGGCTTTCGCCGCCATATCTACCACTGCCACCTTGAGCTTCTTCAACTGACCCATCTCCGAGAAAGGCCGGACACGGCCGTGGTGGGACGTTCGAGACCGTCCGGCTTGGATCGCCATGAAGTCGTTGCGTCGTGGCCCAATCTATCGGCTGGTGTACCGGCTGGCTACCCGGACGCACATACAAACGGTGGACGGTCGGTGCGGTGAAACTCGAGGCGGCGTTCGGCCGCCGCTGCGGAGAGCCGGCACCGGTCAGACGGGACTCGCACCTGCACGAGAGAGGGTCGAGGCCGCGAGACGGGCCTGGGCCTAGACGGCGGCCGTGGGAAGCCACACCGTGAAGCTGCTCCCCCGGTCGACCTCACTCGACACCGTGATTCGCCCGTCCTGCAACTCCGCCAGCAATCGCGCGATGGTCAGACCCAA
>JBFIZG010000138.1:0-8249 GCA_041604955.1 Gemmatimonadales bacterium
GGGGACAAGCCTGATCCGCGTCTGCGAACTCCGATGCACTGGAGTCTCGATCCGGCCGCCGGGTTCAGTGAGGGTCTTCCGTGGGAACCGCTGCAGCCGGACTCATTTACGGCAAACGTGGCGGTGATGGATGCCGACGAAAGCTCGTTACTCAACCACTATCGACGCTTGATCCGCCTGCGGGGCGATCACCCGGCGTTGGGGACGGGCGAGCTGATTCCTCTGGATGCCGGGACACCGGCGGTGGCGGCGTATCTGCGTCGAAAGGACGACCGCGTCGCCCTGGTCGTAGCCAACTTGGGCAACTCGCACATCTCTGGCGTGACCCTGTCCTCCGCGGCCCACGCGCTGCCACCTGGACGGTATCAGCCGATCGGCTTGATGGCTGAGCGACAGGCTGCCCAATTCGAGGTCGGAACGGACGGACGGCTGCGGGATTATATACCCGTGCCCGCTCTTCCACCGCTCGGGGGCTACGTGTTCGACCTCGCCAACCGCGATGCGAGGCCATGATGGGGCGTACTCGTTCTCGCGTGCAAACCGTATCACCGCTCACCAAGGAGCACGAGACCGTATTCTGACGAGATCACGACCTGCCCATCGATGACCGGACCAGTTTCTCCCGAGTAGGCATCGAACAGCTCCGCTCCCTCAGGAAAAACTCCAAATACCGGGATGCGCTTCGTACCCTGGTCCTGGTCCATGGCCACCAGCACGCGATCGACGAGCTCGCCGGTCTCGAGGGTGCGGCTGAAAACGTACGGGTCGGTCTGGAGTCGCCGATGCACGCCGGCACCAACGGCCGGATGGGTTCGGCGGAATCGGCCGAGCTTTCGCCAGTGGTCCAACACCGCTGCCCGGCGTTCCACATCGTCCCAATTCATGAAGGAGCGGAGGTTGGCGTCGCCTCGCGCGCCATTGACGGTGAGGGGCCGAGCCAGTTCATCTCCATAATAGATTTGAGCGCCACCGGGCGCGAGAAGCAATCGGGTTCCTGCACCCAGGGGATCGTCTCGCTCCCGATCGTACGGGGCGCCGTCGTCGTGCGAGGACACGTAGTTGAGAATCGCAAACCCCTGCAGGTCTTCGCGAAGCACGGCCGCGTATCGCGCAAAGAGACGGTCGAGCGAACCTGCGGCATCGCGCTTGAATCCGAAGTTTATCAGCGCGTCGTACCCGTACTGAAAAAAATCGACGGTCCGGTCTCCGAAATCGAAACCGCGTCCGTTGTTCACGTCGTAGTTATAGACCTCACCCACCATGAAGAATGGAAGGTCATCTATCACTTGATCTGGGTGGGCCGCTTTCCAATCCGCAAACGCCAGTTCGGCTTCCTGCTTGAGTTGGGCGGCGATCGTCTCTTCGAAGTGTTTGGCGGTGTCCATCCGGTAGCCGTCGAACCCGAACTCTCGTACCCAGTCCGTAAGCCACTTCATCACGTAGTAGCGAGGGGCTCTGGGATAACCGGTGCGCTCGAAGAACACGTCGAGTTCGGCAAGCTCGCGCTCGACGCGACCCTCCCGCTCCCACTTGTCGATCAACACCTGAGGAAGCTCCACCGGGTCGTCACGGTCGGTGCGGATATCCGGAAGATTGGCTACTAACGTGCAGTCGACGGTCGTCGTGTAATCCTCATACCTGCACCGCGGTCCCGTGCGGACCCAATCGTCGGGCCACTCGGGGTCGAGCGGAGTGACCGGTCCGGTGTGGTTGATGACGGCGTCCATCAACACGCGAATGCCACGCCGATGTGCGGCGTTCACCAACGCCCGCAGATCGTCCTCACGCCCCAACGCCGGCTCTACCGCCGTCCAATCACGGGTCCAGTAGCCGTGGAACCCGTAACTCTTGCCGGTCCCCTCATCGACGCTACCCCGGATCTGTTCCACAAAGGGTGTCAGCCAGATGGCGTCGACTCCCAGAGCATCGAAATACCCTTGCTCCAGCTTCTCGAGCACCCCGGCGAGATCTCCACCCTGAAAACTGCGTAGCACCGCCCCGTCTTGTGCTCGTCCGAGCGCGAGGTCATTCGACGGATCGCCATTGTAGAATCGATCGGTGAGAAGGAAGTAGACGGAGGCGCTGTTCCAGAACACCGCCGGGTCTTCGACCGGCGGCATCGCTGCGCCTTGCGCTGCCGATTCGGAATCTCCGGCAGTGCATGCCGCAAGAATGAGGGTGCCGACAGCGACGGCCGCGAGGATGCGATTCAGATCGTTCATTTTCGAGCCGCCTCCGGGTTGGTGGAAGCTAAGCGTTTCAACCGTCTCTTCGGCGATAGAGTGGGTTGGGATAGACGCCCAGGTCTGTCAGCGTTCGGAGCCGTTCGCGAGCCGCGGGCCGGTCCCCAGGATAGGTGACTCCGAACCACGGGCTTCGTGTGACCAGCAGTTTGAGACGAGCGTGCCCCCGACCCACGATGGCGTTCAACGCATTGCCCACGAGAAACTCGGCTCGAGCGAGGTCCGCGTCGCGTAGAAATTGTGCGAACTCGTCCCGCAGCAGCGGCGCAACGGCGGCGGTGAACCCCCACATGTTCATCGAGACCATCTCATCACCGGTGAGCGTGCACGTCTCCCCGGCACTCGTGACGCCGGAGATCCCCCGGTCTTCCGATGCGACGATGTCGGTGACTTCGATGATGCTGCGAACGAAACGGTCTTCGTCGCACTGACAAATGGCTCTCGAAACGCCGCCTGCCCGGGACAGGGTATCCCGTAATGGGAACCCCACCAGTGCAAAATCGGGAATGGGCGTGTTGGGGCAGGATTCGAGATGTTCGATGAGCATCAGATAAGAATCGGCACCATAGAAATCATCGGCATTTACGGAGACAAACGGGTTCGCGATGCGCTCCGAAGCCACGAGGATCGCATGGCCGGTGCCCCACGGTTTGTCACGGCGAGCGACGCGTCGGGGCTCAACACCCCCCTCGTCGAGCCCCTGCACCACGAAGTCGACGGGGAGTATATCGCTCAGGCCGTTCGCAACGTGCGCCCGTACATCGGTCTCGATTTCCGGGCGGACGACACATGACACCCTCGTGAATCCGGCCCGCGCAGCGTCATAGACTGCGTAGTCGAGCAGCGTCTCGCCGTTCGGTCCGAGAGGGTCGAGCTGTTTCAGCGTTCCGTAGCGGCGCGACAAGCCCGCCGCCAACACCACCAACGTTCGCTCCAATCGATCCGCTTGCATAAGATGTCATCGGCGCCCCGAGGATGTCCGGGCGTCCGCCAAAACAAATGCAGTCCGAAATCCCACGCAATGGCAGCCGCAGACGTTGCATGGCCCGTGGACGGTCACCGGCCATGGTCCTATCTTCCCATCACCATGCCCACCCGCGTCGTTGGCATCGTGACCAGATGAATCGAGACGAGCGGGTCCCCCAGCTGGCGGACGCGTTCGCGCATCACTTCGGGGGCCGGCGGGCGACGCACCTTGTCCGGGCGCCAGGGCGCGTCAATCTCATCGGGGACCACACGGACTACAACGGCCTTCCCGTGTTTCCAATGGCGATTGGCCGCGACGTGCGAATCGTCTACCGCGAGCGCGCTGACCAGACCGTCAACCTCGTGAACCTCGATCCCGTGTTTACGTCCGTCACCTTTTCGTTGGAGCAGTGGATCGACCCCTCCCCAGTCGGCACGTGGGCCAATTATGCAAAGGCAGGCGCCCAGGCGCTCATCAGTCGGGACGCCACGCTTTGCGGTTTCGACGGGGTCGTGTCCGGAAACGTCCCGGTTGCCGCGGGGTTGAGCTCCTCATCGGCGTTGGT
The DNA here is from genome assembly GCA_041604955.1 of Gemmatimonadales bacterium. GTDB lineage: Bacteria > Gemmatimonadota > Gemmatimonadetes > Gemmatimonadales > GWC2-71-9 > JBFHWR01. The sequence goes on from JBFIZG010000138.1 coordinate 3,776, forward strand.
CGTGGCCATCGGACTGACGTTGGTGACGCGAAACACGCTCGACATCGGACGAACGGAACTCGCCGAACTCATGGCTCGCGGTGAACGCTACGTCGGAACACGAGGTGGAGGGATGGATCAAGCCATCTGTCTCTGCGGCCGGGCCGGAACGGCGAGTGTCATCGACTTCAATCCATTGCGGCTCGATCCTGTTGACGTCCCCAAAGGTTGGCGTTTCCTCGTCGCGTCTTCGCTGGTGCCGGCGCAAAAATCGGGACCGGCACAGTCCACCTACAATCGTCGTACGGAGGAATGCCGCGAGGCGCTCAACCTGCTCGTGGCTTCGGGTCGTGTGCCCGACGCGGCGAGTTATGCGAACCTGCTGGAGCAATCGACCATCGAATCACTTCTCAGGGTTGCAGACGATGCGTTGAGCGACCCGCTCCGCAAACGATTCCGGCATGTCATCACCGAGGCGACACGCGTGAGGTTGGCGAGAGCTGCCATGGTTGCCGATGATGCAGCGGTGTTCGGGACACTGATGGTGGAGTCTCACAGGAGCTTGAAGGACGACTACGAGGTGAGCTGCCCCGAGTTGGACGAACTGGTCGACGCCGCCCTTGCTTCCGGCGCGAGCGGTGCGCGACTGACCGGTGCGGGACTTGGCGGTAGCGTCGTGATGCTCTGCGACGCGAGCGCGGTCGAGCGTGTGCAAGCCTCACTCGCAGACCGGTACTACGGGTCCCGCGATGTTCGTCCCGGACTGGACCATTGCCTCTTCGTTGCCAAGCCGTCAGGCGGCGCGTCAGTGATGACCTTGTAGAAAGCGGCAGGATGCCCGTCGATCGTGAACCGTACCATCGGCCGGCCCCGATCGTCAGCGGCGAGGAACCACTCGTGGCGGTCTCGCTGAGCGTTCACGCGGAGCACTTGCCCTTGCTTGCGGTTCATCGAAGGCAGCTCCCTCCGGTAGCAGCCAGCCACTACCCAGCACCCATGCCGGGCGGTTATCTTACGTCACCGTCATAGAAGACAGCGCTTCTGTGTGACGAGTTACCAGCGGGTACAACAAGGGACCTGGCAAACGCGCAGGTCCTTTTTTTTGGCCTATCCCTCGGCCGTCGAACGCGGCTCTCAGTGGCTTGCGGAGAGGTGCGAGATGAGGTCGACATTGTTGGTACGGGAAGGGGGGCCGGGGACCCAGCCCCAGAACGTGAACGTGCCCAGGTGTTGCCGGACCGTAAGCCATCCGGCACCAGTGCCTGAACTCGGTTGAGACGCATAGCGGGGCGGTGACTAAATGAGTTCGAACAAGCAGAAGTACAAAGACCGCTTTGGTAACGAGTGGTCGGTCCGAGTGGACGCGGAACGTGGGAAGCCCAGACGCGTCTCGTTCACGTGTAAGCAGTTTCGACTGGTTGCCCAAGAGGATGAGGCGGACGACTACTCGGATCTCAGCCTGACGCGGCTCAAGGAATGCTTTTGCGACGCGGAGCGGGTCCTCGAACATGAGGGCGAGAATTGGCACGTCGGGTTTCGGAAGCGGACGGGGAGGGGCGGCCACACACAGGCCGGGATGCTCACGAGGTTCCGATCGGAGAGTGGAGAAGTGCGGTACGTCAAGGGGATGCTGCATTTCAGACACATGTCACAGGCCGCGCTCCGTCGGCATCTGGTTGCTGCGGCGCCTGCCACGGGGTCACGAGCGCGCGCGAGTTCGGGCACCTGAAGTGGAGAGCCACATGCAGGTGACGATCGGATCGATACGCCAACCAGGTACCGACGGCATCATCAATATCTAGGTAAACGACCGACCGCCAGCAGGTAACCGCGTCCGGTTTGTCCCGTGAATGTCTAGCTTCGGGCCGCGAACGAACCTCACTGTTGTTGAGGTCACCTGGACTCTCCCCCCGTTCCCACCTCCACCCGCCTGCCCGAGGGCACGACCAAGACAGTTTAGAGAATTGGCTCAGTTGACCGGCTTGACAGGTCCCATCCAGCAAGGTAATCTGGCAAAACGTTTCCATTTGCGTCCCTAAACCCGTTGATCATCGTGTCAGACGATGGCGATCATCCTCAAATGGCCTCCCGCCTTGAACGCTCGCGGCGGCCGGCTTCCTCGCGCCACGGGGCTTCGTCCGACGATGGCGCGCTCCGCCGAGTTCTCACCGTTCGTTGCCGTCGAAGGACTTCGTCACCGTACCGCTACCCCGTGGCTGACGTCCATACTGTTGCGCCACATCTCTCAACCAGACGTTAACGTGCACCCGCATTCTTCGAAGAAAGGCGAAACCGCTATGAACATGCTCCGTACAAGCTGGAGAACGCGACTGTTCCGGATCGGGATGGCCTGGCTCTTGGTGGGCGTGCTTTCATCGGCCCCTTTCGCAGTCCTCCAGGCTGAGCCCCTGTCGGGGTCACCAATCTTCCTCCAGCAACAGCAGCGTGCCGTCACCGGCACGGTGACGTCTGCCCAAACGGGCTTTCCGCTACCGGGGGTGGTGGTACGGGTGTCAGGCTCCACCCTTCAGACTGTCACCGATCGGGACGGAAGCTACTCGTTGCTGGCTCCGGCCAACGCCTCAATCACATTCGCCTATATCGGCTACCGCAGCGTATCGGTGCCGGTTGGGGGGCGGGCGACCGTTGACATCGCGCTGCAGCAGTCGGTGGCCGTGCTGGATGAGGTCGTCGTGACCGGGTACACCGAACAGCGCCGGGGCGATATTACTGGGGCCATCTCCAGTGTCGATCTCGAAAGCGTTTCCCGACAGACGTCGGCAAGCGTGCTTCAGCGGCTCGATGGCCGGGTTCCGGGTGTCACGGTCGAAGCCAGCGGCTCTCCCGGCTCACGAAGCACCGTCCGGATCCGCGGCATCAGTTCCTTCCAGAACAACGACCCGCTCTACATCATCGACGGAACACCGGTCGAGGACACCTTTGTCAACTGGCTCAATCCAAACGATATCGAGTCCGTCCAGGTCCTCAAGGACGCGTCGGCGGCGTCGATCTACGGTGCGCGCGCAACCAATGGCGTCGTCATCATCGAAACGAGAAAACGGGGGACCACTTCTGAGCCTCGGTTCACGCTCGACGCACGAGCAGGTGTAGCCACACCGACCCGCGGGTATGACGATTTCCTGATCCTCGATGCGCTGGAATACCACGAAATCGTCAGACGTAGCCATGTCAACGCGGGCTTGCCCGTCCCGGAGAACATCTATGGGAATGCAGCCAATCCGACGGTCCCGGACTACGTCTGGCCAAACGACGGGGTGAGTCAGACCGGGAATGTCGACGAGGGCACGTATTCGTTCCCGGACAACCTGATCATGCCGGGCAGTCGGGGGACGAACTGGTGGGACGCCGTTTTCGGCTCTGCGCTCGTCACGGATGTCAACCTGGGTGTGTCGGGGAGTGGACCGGGTCACGGCTACAATGTCTCGCTCAACTACCTCAATCAGGAAGGCACCGCGGCGTTCAACCGATTCCAGCGCGGCAGCGCGCGCGTCAACACGTCGTTCCAGTTCGGTCGGCTGACCATTGGGGAGAACATCGCATTCGCGCTCGAGGAGTTCGTTGGTGGGTCGGGCGACCCGGGTGGGTTTGCCGAGGGCGGTATTCTCGGAAAGAACATCCTGATGCAGCCTGTCGTTCCGGTCTATGATGTCGGTGGTAATTTCGCCGCCGGGAAAGCCGTCGGCTTGGGCAACCAGTCGAATCCGCTCAAGGAAGCTTGGGCCAACAAGGACGACGTCGGGAAGAACATCAAGATATTCGGGAATGTGTTTGCGGGGTTCGAGATCACCGAGCAATTGCAGGCCACGACCAGATTCGGGTTCAATCTGAATGAGCAGTCATTCTCCGGTTTCAACCCCATCTCACCCGAACTCTCCGAGCCGTCCTTCAGCAACAGCATCAACGAGAATTACAGCACGTTTAGAGATTGGACCTGGAGTAACACGCTGCAATATGCGAACACGTTTGGCGATCAGCACAGCCTGAACGTGCTGGTAGGGCATGAGGCGAACGAGAATCGAAGCAGGTTCAACGCCTCCGCCATCAACAACCTCATCACCACGTCCATCGACGCCAGGTACATTCAAGACGCCATCGGCGACCCAGCGACGAAGAATGTGAGCAGCTCGGGCAGCACGGGCGCGCTGTTGTCCTTCTTCGGAAAAGTCGACTACAATTTCGCGCAGCGGTACCATGCGAGTGTCACGCTCCGACGAGACGGTTCCTCGCGGTTGGGACCCAACAACCGGTGGGGAACGTTCCCCGCCTTTAGTGTTGGCTGGAGACTCTCCGAAGAGGCATTCCTCCAAGACAGCGACTTCTTCACCAACGTGATGCTCCGCTTCGGATACGGTGTGACCGGAAACCAGCTCATCCCGACCGGACGCATCGTGAGTCAGTTTGGTGGTGGCCGGGGAGATACGTTCTACGATATCCGAGGAGTCGGCAACCAAATCGTGGCCGGATTTCGGCAGAC